>JAIMBM010000124.1 GCA_023511475.1 Anaerolineae bacterium | reverse complement strand
GGGAGCCCGAGACACCCACAGAGGATGGGCTACCCCCGCTTTGCCCGCAGGGCAAAGCGGGGAATGCCCCGGGGTGGGGGCAGAAACCGCACGAAGGGCGCCATACCACCCTCCACGAGCGCTGGAGCATGTGATCAGGAAACGAGGACCTGAAAAGGCCAAACTCAAGCCCACTTCAGGTATCTCCCCAGCCCGAGGCGGACGCCGCGGCGTCCGCCTCGGGCTGGGGCGCATCCAAGATCGGTCAGCAGATTCGCAGTCAGGCAGCCTGCAGGGGTGCTCTGCCGTAGACCGGGCTTTACGCTTCGCATGAGCCCGGTGCAGGACCTCTTGTTGGGGTAGAGCCGGGCTGCGGCCCAGCCAGATACCCGGCTGCAGCCCAGGCAGTGACACATCTTGGATGCACTCTGCCCGTTCGGGCTGGCGTGCGGCACGTGGCGAAGCGGGCAACCGGAGGTGCCGGCCGTGCCGACCGGTCTTGCGCGCGGCCCGCGGTCCGTCAGCGCGGTGTTGACGCTACCCCGCACCTCTCCCGCCAGCTACGGGCCTGGCCCGGCACTGTGCAGGGCGAGCGGCAGGTACAGATACAGCCAGCACCCCGGCGGCGCAAGGGTGTAGCTGGTGCCATCGCTCGTCAGGACGAGCGTTCCGCACCAGTCGGTGCGGTGCACGGCGGCCCCCAGCGCCCGCAGCCGCGCTACTGTAGCCGGTGAGGGGTGCCCATAGGGATTGGTTGCGCCCACAGAGATGACTGCTATCTCTGGGGAAACGGCCTCGAGAAAGGCGAGTGTGCTCGAGCTATCGCTCCCATGATGGGCGACTTTGAGCACCTCGGCCTCCAGCGGCGCCCTGCGCCCCAGCATCTCCCCCTCGGCGGAGGCCTCGACGTCGCCGGTGAGCAGCAGGTCGAGCTCCCCGTACGACAGCCTGCAGACGACCGAGTTGTTGTTCGCCTCGCTGGCCCGAAGCGTCTGCGGATGGAGGATCTGCAGTGTGACCGCCCCTCGGGTGTAGGCCTCACCCGCCCGCACCGTCCGCGAGACGATGCCCTCAGCAGCGATCAGCCCGAGGAAGCGCGCATAGATGGCAGAGCCATATTCCTGCCCGTTGTACCAGACCTCGTGCACCGGCATCCCCTCGAGCACCGGGACGAGTCCGCTCACGTGATCGGCATGGGGATGCGTGAGGACCATCAGCTCAATGTCAGTGCAGCCGCGGGAGAGGAGATAGTCGCGGACCCGTCCGTCGGTTCTGGGGCCTCCGTCGATCAGCAGGTCCTGGCCGTCAGGGGTCTGAACCCAGATGGCGTCGCCCTGACCGACATCGAGGAAGGTTGCGACGAGCGACGGCACAGCCTGCGCGGAACCGGCTGGCAAGAGCGCTGCGCTGCCGACGAGCAGGAGCACCGCGGCGATGATCGGCACGGCCAGAGTAGAATAGCGCTGCATCGCGCGCTCCGCCCCAATGGGGTGATGGGGTGCCAGGGTTCAGTCGCGCCGCGACCCCTCGGGTGCCTTCCATGCCCCGGGCTCAGGCCCGGACGCCATCGGGCATTCTACCTCAAGCGGGTAACCCGTCAAAACTGTCAGAACGGGAGGCGCTGGTAGCGCCCTGCTCTAGCGCCAGGCCGGGACCGCCGGCTGGCTGTATGGGCCATCCCGGAGCGCCTGCCAGTAGCTGTGATCCTCCAGGGCGCCGTAGGAGAAGAAGGCCTGGCCGCTGGCGCCCAGGCGGCGCGTCACCTCGATGCGCTGGGCGATGGGCTCAAAGGTATCATAGTCCGCGCCAATGCCCAGGACCGTGCTTCCCGGGGGCGTATTCTCGACATAATCGCGGGCCAGTGTCTCATAGCGGTCCAGGAACTCGTGGATCGTGGTGCCGTAGAGCATGGGCAGGATGGCAGTGACGGCGCCGTCGCGCGCCCAGCGCTGCGAGTCCTGGTAGAAGGCAAAGTAGCCGTCGTTGCCGCGGTACCAGCCGTGGACGTCTTTGTACGCCGGCCAGGCCGTCGTTGTCAGGCGCGCACCGGGGCGGACGGGCAGGGCCTCGTCCCGCACGCGCAGCACCAGGGTGGTCACCTGATCGCGTTGCCAGTCCTCCCGGGTGAGGCCCGGCCGCTGCGCTGCCGCCTCGGCGTACAGGCGGTTGCTCAGGGGGTCCTGCGAGAACTCGCGTCCGGCGTAGCGGATATAGTCGAGGTGGATGCCATCCAGCGGATATCGCTCCAGCAGGTCCCTTGCGACGGCCACGATCCGGTCCTGTACCGCTGGATGAGCCGGGTTTGCGACGAGATAGTCCCTCTGCCCCAGGCGAATGGGGCCGGAGGCATCCCACTGCAGCCACTCGTTGCGAAACCGCGCGTTGAACTCGTGGTACATGTGGAGTGGCGTGGTGTTGGCTGGCGGCGGAGTGCTGCCCTGCCACACCGGGTAAGCGTTGATCCAGGCGTGGACTTCGATTCCCTTCTCGTGGGCCCGGGTGATCATCTCGCCGAGAGGATCGAACCCCGGATCAGCCCCGAGCTGGCCGGTGAGGATAGCCGACCACGGCTCGAGGCCCGGCCGGTACAGGGCATCGGCCGCACCTCGGACCTGGAACAAGATCACGTTCATGTTGGCAAGGGCGGCGTTGTCGACGATGCGCTGGATGTCCCGGTTGTCCTTCAGATCGAAACGGCTCACCCAGACGGCGCGTGTCTCGCGCATGGGCTCGGGGGGTGCGGGGGGCTGGGCGGCCGGGGGTGGCGGCTCGGTCGGCTGGGGCGATGGCATCTCGTCAGTGGGCTGAACCTGCACTGCGCCGACCTGTCCGGTCGGTGGCGCCGGCGTCGACGTCGGCGTATCCGTCGGAGCAACATACTGAACCCCCGCGGGCTCGGCGCTCGGCACCGGCGAGGGCTGTCTGGCGGCCGCGCGACGCGCCTGCAGCGGCACGATCACCGCCGTCGCAAGGAGCGCGCAGGCGACCATTGCCAGCACAAACTTTTTCCCGTGGGTCGAAACCAACCTCTCTTATCCCTTCCAGAGCGGGCTCCTTCACGGCCAGCGCACGCTTGCCCGCTGCCGTTGCAGCAACCAGCAAGGGCCGCACCAGCGGGCGCCTCAATGAGCGCGCGCGCAGCCGCTGCATAGTTATACCACAGGGGGCGTAACATGTAAAGTGGGTGGGGAGGGGAATGGGGGTGGCGGCCTTCGCCGCGTGCCGAGCGGCGCTGAGGCCTCTGCCCAAACAGCGCTGATCAACACGCGCAGGACCCCAAGCATCTGCGTGCTCGGTATGGGCGGAGCGCGGGTCCGAACAGCTACCGGGGAGCCGACAGAGGAGCGCCCCCGGAACGGCGCGTCGGGAGCGCAACGCATGCCTCACCCCATGCACGAAAGAGGCCCTCACCCATCTGCGCCTCGGCGCGGCGAAGATGGGTGAGGGCCTCTGCGGCACTCTGAGGAGCGGGCGACGAGATTCGAACTCGCGACACCCTGCTTGGAAGGCAGGCGCTCTGCCACCTGAGCTACGCCCGCACAGTCGGGGCGAGAGGACTCGAACCTCCGACATCAGCGTCCCAAACGCTGCGCGCTACCGGACTGCGCTACGCCCCGGCCTATGCCCAGTATACCCGGAACAGCCTGGCCGGTCAAGCACTGGCTCTCCTGCCGCTTCGGAACCTACACCCATTCGGCTGTGCTGATCGGCGGCCCACGCCGTCAGTTGCCCATGTGCGGAGTTGGGGGTTGCCTGCCGCTTCCAGCCCCACTCCGACCAGTGCCAGGGCCAGGCAAACCAGGGTGATTGCCGCCCCAGGCGGCACCACCCACCACTGCCAGGCGTCAGTCATCAGCAAGGCAGGATATCGCGATGCGTGGTAGAGGGTGAGGCCCCAGCTACTAGCGGTCGGATCCCCCAGCCCAAGGAAGCTCAGGCTGGCCTCGGCCACAATGACGTGCTGCGCCTCAGCCACAAAACGGGCGAACGCGATCGGCATGCAGGAAGGCAGGAGATGGCGCAGGACAACCCGCCGGCCGGTCGCGCCGATGGCGTGCGCTGCCTGAATGTACTCCGTCTGTTGCTCCTTCAGGATGTGGGCATGCACAATGCGCGTTGCCGACGGCCACCCAAACAGGCAGAAGAATGTCAGCAAGGTGGCAAAGCCGGGCCGGGCGAATGCAGCCAGAAGCACGATGAGAGGGAAACGCGGCACCGCCAGAAAGACGTCTACCACGCGCAGGATGACAAAGCCCACCCTCTGCCGGTATCCAGCCACAACGCCCACAAGCGTACCAAGGAGCGTCGAGACCAGGGACGCCGCAACAGCCAGCGCCAGCGAGTAACGAGCGCCCCATAGGAGCTCATTGAGCAGGTCGTATCCCATGTCGTCGGTGCCGAGCGGATGCCCGGCCGAAGGCCGAAGCAGAGGCTCGAATGCCTGCCGCCCTTCTCCCAGCGACAGGCAGGGTGCCACCGCCCCGGCCACCGAGAAGCAGAGCAGCACCGCCAGCCCCACACATGCAAGACGGTCCCTGAGCAGCGCACGCATAGCCCACCGGGCCACTACCCTGTCCTCCGGAGCCGCGGGTCCAGAACCCTGCACAGAACGTCGGCCAGCAGGTTTGCCAGCATCACCGAGACTGTTGTCACCAGAAACGCTCCCTGAAGGAGCGGATAGTCCCGCCCTACGCAGGCCTCGTAGATGGCCAGACCGATCCCGGGGTAGGCGAATGCCACCTCCACCATGCGAAGCAGTTCCCTCGCTCTGACGACGTCATACGGGTAGGCAGGGAGGTTTGGATTGTACCAGTAGGTACCCGGCGATATCAGGCCCAGGCTACCCACGGTCGCACCCCCCATCTGCGCCCTCTCGACGATCTCCTGGCGATCTATGGCGTGGGCAATGGCCTGGCGCACGCTCCGCTGATCCAAGGGCGGCCTCATAGTGTTGAAGTAGAGCTTGAGGGCCCAGTCGCTCGTCCCTTCGATGACCTTGAGCTCGGGCCTCTTTGCCAATTCGCGCACCGAGCTGATCCCCTTGCCGGAAAAGCTGGCCTCATCTACCTCTCCAGTGAGAAGGGCGAGCGCAGGGTCCTTGACCTTCACAAAGACCAGCTCATCCACGAGCGGCTTGCCCAAGAAGAAATCGGGGTTGGAACGGTACACGTACCGGCCCTCTTCCTTGGAATAGTCCTGCAGTCGGAACAGGCTGCTGCCGATCACCGCCTCTCTATCGAGCTTGGTGACCGGGTCCACTACCGACTCCCAAATATGCTTCGGGATGATGGGCAGCGAGCCGAAAAGATCAGTCAAGAGCCCTGCGACAGGCTCGCGCATATGCACGACTACGGCCCGGCCGCTGTCGACGGCCCTTGCCTCAAGGACCTTCTCCACCGGCCACGCCCACTTGACCATACCGGCAGCCTTTTTCTCGCGGAAATACAGAAAGGTGAAGGCCACATCCTCCGCTGTCAGCGGCACACCATCGTGCCATTTGGCGTCCTGGCGCAGCCAGAACGTCCAGGTCATGCCGTCGTCGGACTCCTCCCACCTCTCGGCCAGCCAGGGAACGAAGCCGTTGCGGTCCTTCCACACCAGGGTGTCAAAGAGATAAGACATCCGGAGGTACCCGGGCCCGCGGTTGTAGAAGGCAAAGGGCGAGGGATAGCCCCAATCGTCGCCCGCGATGACGTAGCGCACCAGTCCGCTCGATGCGGAGGGCGCACCGTGCTCAGCTGTTGCGGCTCCATCCGTCGGAGTCACAGCCGGCGCCGGCTGGACGGAAGCGGGGGTCTCCCGCGCACTCGTCGCGGCGAGGGCTTCGGGGGCCTGTGGCGGAAACGCGTTACGGGCACAGCCTGCGACCAACCAAGCCACGACCAGACAGAGGACGACAGTGAGGGCAGGGACGTTCCTCATGGCTCAAGACTCCTCCAGCACAGGGACGGGCCCAGGGCGCTGCTTCAGGTCAGTCGGCGTGTATACTCGGGCCCATAGCACTCCGGGCAGAGGTGTTCGCCATCGCGCAGCCGCACCCGCGCCTCCATGACACCTTCGCCGCACCGACTGCATCGTACGGACCTGAAGATGCGAGCAGGCTCCGGCAGGGACTCGTCAACCCAACGCACATCAAACAGTTCATCGTCGCTCATGGCCTCGATGCGCTCGCGCATTCGGCGACGCCGCTCATCCTCGGGGAGGGTGTCATCGGCTTCGCCGGCAGTCGCCCCGTACCGCAGGGCTACCCGAACCATGCGTGCGTCTGACCGGCGCCCGATGAGGAAAACCTGCTTCCCCCAGTCCCGCAGAAACAGGTTCCCCTTGCCCACTGTACAGCCGGTTACTACCTGCACGGCATCGACTCCGCACGCATCGGTCTCGGCGATGGCAACAAGCTCCTCATCCGCTGCGCGTTCCACGCCCAGGTAGTGCAGGCTCAGCACCGCTGCCCGGTAACCGATGAGCAGGCCGGGGCAGTAGTGACCGTGGAAAGCGACCGCCTGTGCCAGGAGGCTCTGAGGATCGTTGTCCCTCGAATAGTCCCTCGGATACATGGCTCATTCCTCGCTGACTGCAATGATTTGCAGCAGCTAGTACATGCATCTGCGAGGGTTGTCAAATCTGCGCAGAGGGTGCCTGTTCGGGCTTGCGTTCAGCGCATGGCGCGCAGGCGGGCGGAAGCCCTATCCATCCCGATCGGGGTTGCGCCCGGTCTTGGCGCACCCCCACAGCCCGCTACCAGGAGGTCTCCTCGCTCACCCTGCCCCAGGGATGAGGTGTACCCCTGCATGCGACCGTTGACATCGCGCTTTCCGCATGTTATACTGACATGGACAGGAGCACGCGATGTGTGTAACTTGATGTGGGGCGATGGCGGTTGTAGGAGTGTACGGGCTGTGAGGCCTTCCCTATCCGAGGGGTAGGCCTCCTGCTCGGGTTCGGGTCTGCGAGAGGTTTCGTGGCAGGCGGCGATGGGTGCCCGCATCCCGGGCGCCCGACGGAGCCATGGGGCGGGGAGGCTCGCTACGGCCCACGCGTCGAGAGGCACCTGTGAGGACCGGGCTCCCGAGACGAGGCTCTCGGGGTGGTGGTCGAGGCCGGGTAATCACCGAAGGGGTCGGTCCGTGGAAGCTTGTGTGCGAGCCTCAGCCGCGGGATGTCTCCAGGCAGCGATCCCTTCCCGTCATGTAGGTTGCGGCGATGGCAGGCCCCGCCTGCGCTTCAGCCGCGCCCGTGATCCGCAGGGGCAGAGAGACACTGCCCCCAACTCACCATGGAGGTGGGAACGATGTGGATCCTGCGTCTCAACATGGCCGACCGGACCTACTGCCTCGAGGAGGTGCCCGAGAGTTTGCGGAACCTGGGCGGCCGCGGTGTGACCTCAAGCATCGTACACGCTGAGGTGCCCGCGCTCTGCCATCCCCTCGGGCCCAACAACAAGCTCGTCTTCGCCCCTGGCATCGTCACCGGCACTGCGGCGCCGAGCTCCGGACGCATCTCGGCCGGCGCCAAATCGCCCCTCACCGGCGGCATCAAAGAGTCCAATGCCGGCACATCCTGGGGGCAGCATCTGGCCGCGCTTCAGGTCAAGGCCCTCGTGGTGGAGGGGCAGCCCTCGGAGAAGGGCCACTGGGTGGCCCACCTCACCTGGGACGCAGCCGCAGGCCGACCGAGGGTCACCTTCGAGCCCGCTTCGGAGTATGTCGGCAAAGACTTGTACGAGGTCTTCCCGGCGCTTTACAAGCGGTATGGGGCCAAGGTGGCCGTCGCCGGGTGCGGCGTGGCGGGTGAGTTCGGGTACGCGAATGCAGGCATCGTGTACAACGACATGAAGGACGGCCCGACGCGTTACTCGGGCCGCGGCGGCCTCGGCTCGGTGATGGCGAGCAGGGGGCTCAAGTTCATAGTTATCGCTACTCTCGGTGCCCCCGGCGGCACCATTGCCGACAGCTCTA
>JAIMBM010000123.1 GCA_023511475.1 Anaerolineae bacterium | reverse complement strand
GGGTAGGGGTGGGGGCAGTCTGGAGTTGCACCGCATCGCGGCTCCCGCTTGGCGTGCTCCAAACAGCAGTGTGGGCGGCGGGTGGTCCCCTCCGAGGAGACTCGCAGGGCTTTGTCATGCGCCGGGTCGCTGTGCAGCTCGACTTACGGGTAATGCATAGGCCGCGGCGGGGAAGGGGGCCGGGGGGATGGGACACCACCCCTCGGGTGTCTTGCCCACGCCCATGAGGGACCTGTCCGCCCCTGAACCCCCAGCGCGCCCCCGGCACGCCGGGGAGGGGGCCAGAAGATAGGGCAGATCGGAGCGGGGCGTACGGGTCGGGCTCGGACGGGCACCTCCCGACCCGTCGGGTTGGCCGGGAGGCTCGGACGAAGTATAATCCCTCAAGCGGTTTCGCCCGCGGAGCGACTCTACCCCGGAGGCAATGCATGCGCACCCTGGTCATCGGCTACGGCAACCCCAGCCGCCGCGACGACGGTGTGGCTTTGCACGTCGTGAATGCCCTGCGCGCTCACTGGGGGCGGCCGCCGCTTGAGCCAGGAGAGGATGGCTGGGACGACCTCGGCTCGGACCGCGACACACTCTTTGTGCAGCAACTCGCCCCCGAGCTGGCTGCCCTGCTCCCAGACTATGATCTGGCGATCTTTGTGGACGCGGCACTGCCGCACGCCCCCAGCGCCGTCCGCGTCGAGTCTTTGCAGGCGAACCTGCACCTGGCTGCAGTATCTCACCACATCGGACCCGCCACGCTGCTCGCCCTCGCCGCCACCCTGTACGGTCGCGCGCCGCGGGCGTTCCTCGTCTCCATACGCGGCCAGGACTTTGACTTTGGCGAGGAGCTTTCGGCTACCACGCGCACATCAGTGCCGACCGCTGTTGACCACGTTCTTCAGCTCATCTCCGGAGGTCGGAGGGCTGAACGACCCCAACACCAGGGCCAACACCACGCGAACGGACGCACGCACGAGAGCCCCTAAGCTACAGGCTCAATCCTAACCGAGCAGGCTTTATACTCCGGTATCTTGGCCACAGGATCCAGCGCCGCGATGGTCAGGACGTTGGCCGCTGACTCCGCAAAGTGGAAGGTCATGAACACCAGTCCGGGCTGCGTCCGCTGCGTGACCTCGGCCCTCGCCGTCACACTGCCCCGCCGCGAGCTGACACGCACGACCCCGCCATCGGCGATCCCAAGCTTGAGGGCGTCGTCCGGATGGACCTCGACCCTGCCCTCAGGATACAGCTCCATCAAGCCAGGCACGCGCCGCGTGAGCGATCCTGTGTGGTAATGATAGAGCACGCGCCCAGTTGTCAGCACGAGGGGATACTCCTCGTCCGGCTGCTCTGCTGGGGGCAGCCAGTCCACGGGCACAAAGCGGCCAAGCCCTCGCGGAAACCTGCCCACGTGCAGGATGGGCGTCCCGGGATGATCAAGGTCTGGGCACGGCCACTGCAGGCCCTCGGCGCCCAGACGCTCGTGGCGTACACCACCGTAGCTCGGTGTCAGAGCCGCGATCTCCTCCATAATCTCGGCAGGAGATCGGTAGTTCCAGCCGGCGAAGAGGCCCTGTGGCACCTCTTTCTGCAGGCGCTTTGCCAGGTCGCAGATGATCTCCCAGTCCTGCCTGGCCTGCCCGGGCGGCGAGACTGCCGGCGATACCAGTTGCACCCGACGCTCGGTGTTCGTCAGGGTTCCCGATTTCTCGGCCAGAGCAACTCCTGGCAACACTACATCGGCCAGCTTGGCCGTCTCAGTCAGGAAAACATCTTGCACGACGAGAAAGTCGAGACGCTCCAGACCCCTGCGGACGTGATTGACATCCGGGTCCGAGACCATGGGGTTCTCGCCGAGGATGTACATGGCTCTGATCCGGCCCTCTTCCGCCTCCTTGAGCATCTCTACCACGGTGAGGCCCGGAGTTGACCCCAGAGTGACGCCCCACGCAGCCTCGAACTTGCGCCGGGCTTCTTGAGAAGCCACAAGCTGGTAGCCGGTGTAGTAGTTGGGCAGGCCTCCCATGTCGCAGGCACCCTGCACATTGTTCTGCCCGCGCAGCGGGTTCACCCCGCCCCCCGGCACACCCAGGTTTCCGAGCAGCATCTGCAGATTGGCGCAGGCAAGCACGTTCTGATGGCCGGTGGTGTGCTGCGTGATCCCCATAGCGTAGAGCAGCGCGAGAGGCCGAAGGTCTGCCATAAGGCGGGCCGCCTGACGGACCAGAGCCGGCGGCACACCGGTTATGTCTGCGGTAGCCTCTGGGGTGTACGTCGCCACCGCGGCCTGCAGCTCGGCAAAGCCTTCCGTGCGCTCACCCACAAATGCCTTGTCGTAGAGCTCCTCGGTGATGAGCACGTTCATCAACGCATTGAGGAGCGCGATGTCGCTGCCGGCACGGTGCTGCAGGTGGATCGTAGCCAGACGCGTGAGTGGGATGCGCCTTGGGTCCGCGACGATCAGGCCGGCCCCACGCTGCTTGACGGCCTCGCGGATGCCCATGCCTATGACCGGATGCTGCTCTGTCGTGTTCGAGCCGATGACAAAGAAGCCGCGAGCGCCCCGCACGATGTCGGCGATCGAGTTGGTCATGGCCCCGGAGCCGAAGGAAGTGACCAGACCGGTCACTGTGGCGCTGTGTCAGAGGCGCGCACAGTGATCTATGTTATGGGTGCCCATCACCGCCCGGGTGAACTTTTGGAGAAGGTAGTTCTCCTCGTTCGTACAGCGCGCCGATGTGAGGGCTGCGAACTGGTCGCCCCGGTACCCGGCCAGCCGGGCGGCGACCAGGTCCAGCGCCTCATCCCAGCTTGCCTCCACGAAGCGGCCATCGCGCTTGATCAATGGGGTCGTCAGCCGCTCTGGGTGGCCGATATACCCATGGCCGTAGCGCCCCTTGACGCAGAGCCGCCCCCTGTTCACCGGGCTTTCCGCAGCGCCGCGCACGCGCACTACCTGGTTACCCCGCACGCCGAGGTATAGGCCACAACCCACTCCACAGTAGGCGCAGACGCTCCTCACCTCGCGGGCCGGATTTCGCTCCTGCCTGGGTACAAGGGCCCCCACGGGGCAGCGCGCTACACACTCGCCGCATGACTCGCAGCGCGATTGGACGATCGGTCGGTTCCCGAGAGTAGAGATGACCGTCGCGTAGCCGCGAAAGGCATAGTCGATAGCGCTTGCGCCCACAATCTCTTCGCAGGTTCGCACACAGATGCCACAAAGTACGCAGCGGTTCGGATCCCGCAGGAAGAAAGGATTGGAGCTATCCACGGGCAGAGACCTTGTCGTCCGCCTCAGCCTCTGCAGGCGCTCCTCTTCGATGCCCACGTATCGTGCGATCTCCTGAAGTTTGCAGGCTCCATCCTTGGCACACGAGAGGCAGTCGGCGTGGTGGTTGACGATGAGAAGCTCCACGGCGACTCGGCGCGCCAACTCGATGTCGGGGCTCTCGGTCTTGACCACCATGCCTTCTTCAACGGGTGTCTTGCATGAGATCGTCATGCCGCGGCCGGCAATCTCCACAAGGCACAGGCGGCACACGCCTACGGGCTTCAGGTCCGGGTGATGGCAGAGGTGAGGGATGTAGATGCCGGCCTCAAGAGCAGCCTCCAGCACACTCATCCCCTCGCGAGCCGTGACCGTCACCCCGTCAATCGTCAGGCGTAGAGTCTTCATCGCCATCTCCCCCCAGGCATTCACTGCCCCGTTACACATTCCACAGCGCCAAACCTGGCAGGACAGACCTCGAGGCAGACGCCGCAACGGATACACTTGCCCACGTCAATGGTGTGGACCTGCCTGCGCTCCCCGCTGATGGCACCGACCGGGCAGGCCCGGAGACAGATCTGGCACCCCTTGCACTTGTCCGCCACTATGCGGTAGCGGATCAGTGCCTTACACACCTTGGAGGGGCATCTCCCCTGCTCGTGCGCCTCGTACTCGTCCCGGAAATAGCGAATGGTGGTGAGTACGGGGTTGGGGGCCGTCTGCCCGAGGCCACACAGCGAACCCTTCTTAACAGCGAGCGCCACTTCCTGCAGCAACTCGACGTCGCCCTCTCTGCCCTTGCCCTCGGTGATGTCGGTGAGGATGTCCATCATCTGTTTGGTGCCCAGCCGGCATGGCACACACTCTCCACACGACTCCTTCTGGGTAAAGTCCAGGAAGTAGCGCGCAACGTCCACCATGCAGGTATCTTCATCCATGACGACCATGCCTCCGGAGCCCATGATTGACCCCGCAGTCGTCAGGGACTCGTAATCCACCGGGCTATCCAGCAACGCCTCCGGCAGGCAGCCGCCGGAGGGGCCACCGGTCTGCACAGCCTTGAAGCGCTTGTCGCCGAGGATACCGCCTCCGATCCCGTAGACAATGTCCCGCAAGGTGATGCCGAGCGGCACCTCGATGAGGCCTGCTCTCTTCACCTTGCCCACGAGGGCAAAGGTCTTGGTGCCCTTGCTCTTCTCGCTGCCATATTCCGCGAACCACTCCGCTCCCTTCTGCAGAATCAGGGAAACGCTGGCCAACGTCTCCACGTTGTTGATCACCGTTGGCTTGCCCCACAGGCCCGAGGTGGCGGGGAACGGAGGTCGCGGCCGAGGCATCCCGCGCCGGCCCTCGATCGAGGCGAGGAGCGCCGTCTCTTCTCCACAGACAAAAGCGCCG
Organism: Anaerolineae bacterium; assembly: GCA_023511475.1. Classification (GTDB taxonomy): domain Bacteria; phylum Chloroflexota; class Anaerolineae; order SpSt-313; family SpSt-313; genus SpSt-313. The sequence goes on along the minus strand of JAIMBM010000123.1, from coordinate 3,296 downwards.
GCACCCTCCTTGATGTGAATGTCAAAGCTGAAACCCGAACCCAGGATGTTCTCGCCGACTAGCCCCTGTTCGCGCATCTGCGCCAGCGCATTGTGCAGCCGCTCCAGAGCCAGGGGATACTCGGCCCGGCAGTAGATGTACCCCTCCCTCGCGCCAACCGTGTAGCCATCGATGAGCAGGCCCTCGAGGACTGAGTGAGGGTCACTCTCGAGAAGCGACCGGTTCATGAACGCCCCCGGATCCCCCTCGTCGGCGTTGCACACGACGTATTTGGGTTCGCCGGGTGCTTCAAGGCAGAACTGCCACTTCCGCCAGGTCGGAAAGCCAGCACCCCCACGGCCTCTCAGCCCTGCTCGCCTGATCTCATCGATGATCTGCCCCCGCGCCATCCCCAGGGCGCGCACAAGGCCGGTATAGCCGCCCCGTGCGACATAGTGGAGGATGTTCGTGGGATCGATGAACCCGCAGTTGCGCAGTATCCTCCGCACCTGCGGTCTCAGAACAGGGGTCTCGAATAACTCGGGAATGCCCTCTATCCTGCCTTCGCCAACCGTGCCGAGCGCCCAATCGGCGAGTGGATTGTCCCTCAGAAGGTATTCGGAGACCAGCTGAGTTGCCCGCTCCGGGTTGACGTGGCCGTAGCAGACCGCCGGACGCCCGGGCTTGCGGATGGTCACAAGCGGCTCCGCGAAACACAGGCCGATGCAGCCGACCTCCATGATGAGCGCCGGCGTCGCCTCTCTCTGCAGTGCCTCCCGCAGAGCGTCCACCACCGCCGAGGCCCCCGCCGAGCGGCCACAGGTTGCGGTGCCGACCTGTATGAGCGGGACGGCACTCTCGCTCAGCGCCTGCCACTCGTCTCGAGCGCGTCTCTGCAGCCCTTCGAAGGTCATTGCTCCTGGCCTCCCTTGGAGAACACCTCCCTCACCTTGGTTGGCGTCAGCTTGGCGTAAACCTCCCGATTGATCATCATGCAGGGCGACAGGGCGCAGCAGCCAATGCACGCGACGGTCTCGAGGGTATACTCCATGTCTGAGGTCGTCTCGCCCTCTCTGATGTTCAGGACCTGCTGGATCTCATCCAGAATCCTCGGTGCGCCGCGCACGTGGCAAGCCGTTCCGCGGCAAACCATGATCCGGTTCCTGCCGGTAGGAGTGAAACGAAACTGGGCATAGAAGGAGGCCACCCCATAGACCTGACTCTCGGGTACACCGAGGTAGTCCGCGATTCTCAGCATCGCTTCTTCTGATAAGTAGCCGAGCTCAGCCTGGACGCTCTGAAGAATAGGGATCAAGTTGGCCCTATCCCTGCCGTAGGACGAGAGAATGGCATCGATCCGGTCGTGCATTCCATCTCCTCCTGGGGTTGCCTCGTCCCGGCAGCCAGACGCCGGGGGACGAGCTATGCCCCGGCGTCCCGGTCGCCAGCGACCTGGCTGGGCTCCAGTTCGGCCATCGGATGCGGGCGCCGGTTCATGATACAGGCGCAAGATACTGAGGATAGGCGAGGCCGGTTACGGGGAGGGCATGAACGCGGTCAAAGGCACGCGCGCTCTCCACGGTCCCATTGCCGCAGCCCGGCACAGTTCGTGCTTTGCGTCACGTTTGGGATTATATCACTCCGGTGAGAGTTGGTCAATCATCGTGCAGCGGGGCTGCCGGCTTCATTCAAGTCCAAACGGCCACAAGCGCGACGGGGGCCTTGCGCCTGGCAAAGCCCCCGTCGAAGAGTCAGCGGCCCACGGTCGATCCGAGAGGCTGTGCCGATAGCCTCCAGTCATACCTCCGCTACTGGTCCTACGCCCGCTCGATGCGACGGACCTCGCGCCCGTCGCTCCCGTACACGATCACCTCGAGCGGCATCTGGCCGACGGCATGCGTCGCACAGGAGAGGCACGGGTCGTGGGCGCGGATGGCCGCCTCGACCCGGTTCAGCATGCCCTCCGTCAGCCTGCTCCCATCCACAAAGGCCTTGGCCACCATCTCGACTGAACGGCTCATGGCCCAGTTGTTGTGCCCGGTCGCGACGATCAGGTTCACCCTGGTCAACTGGCCGTTCTCGTCGGTCCAGTAGTGATGGAAGAGCGTGCCGCGCGGCGCCTCGATGCACCCGATGCCCTCGCCCGTCACTGTGCTCCACGGCGCGAGGATGTCGGTCGAGCAGATCTCCGGATCCTCCAGAATCTGCCGGATCCGCTCCAGCGCATAGAGGGCCTCGATCAGCCGCGCATAGTGGAAGTAGAGCGTCTGCTCGACCGGGCGGCCGCCGTTCAGTTGCTTGAAGACCTTGAGCTCGGCCTGCGCCAGCGGCGTGCTGATCGAGTCGCAGGCATTCAGGCGGCCGAGCGGCCCTACGCGATAGGTCCCATCGGGCCAGCCCAGCTTCCGGTAATAGGGGAACTTGAGATAGGACCAGTCCTCGACGTGCTCGGCGATGTGATCGCGATAGTCTCTGGCATCGAACTGGACAAGGCGCCTGCCATCCCGGTCAACGATGCGCACCTGCCCTTCGTAGAGCTCGAGCTCGCCATTGGGCCCTACCGTGCCCATATACCCGGACGGGAACACAGCAAAGCTCTCAACCAGGGCGCGGTTCTTCTCGTACCACCCCTTGGCCACGGCGATGCCCGCCTGCACGTTGGCGATCATCTCATCGAGCGGCCTGAGCATCGCCTCACGGCTCTCCGGCAGGAGCGGCGCATTCACGCCGCCGGGGATGCCAAACACGGGATGGACCCGCTTGGTCCCCAGCAGCCGGATGACCTCCTGCCCATACCTGCGGAGGGCCACCGCCTTGAGGGCGAGGCTCGCATCAAGCTGGATAACGCCGACCACGTTGCGGATTGCGGGGTCCGCGTCAAAGCCCAGCAAGAGGTCCGGGCCGGCCAGCTCGAAAAAGTGCATGCAGTGGGACTGGACGGTCTGCCCCATGTGCATCAGCTCGCGGAGCAGCCGGGCCGTGCGCGGCGGCGTGACCCCCGCTACGGCATCGCATGCCTTCGAGGAGGCCAGGTGATGGCTGACCGGGCAGATGCCGCAGATACGCTGCGTGATCTGGGGCATCTCGAAGAACGGGCGCCCCTCCGAGAACTTTTCAAAGCCGCGAAACTCGTTGACGTGGAAGAAAGCCCGGTCCACCTTTCCCGCATCGTCGAGGTGGATGGTCACCTTGGCATGGCCCTCGATGCGGGTCACGGGCTCAATGGTGATCTTCTTCCCCATACAGGAAACCCTCCTTGTCGGGTTGGCGGCGATCTGCATCCGGCGCTGAGTTGTTGCCCTGCGCCGCCGGCACCC
>JAIMBM010000122.1 GCA_023511475.1 Anaerolineae bacterium | reverse complement strand
GTGATAGGCACAGGCGAGCCCCGCGGGACCCGCGCACACGACGGCGACCCGGCGCCCCTGCCCGGCCGCCAGGCGCGTCGGCCGCCACCCGTGCGCGGCCGCTTCATCGGCCAGGTAGCGCTCCAGAGCGTGGATGGCAATGGCTCCGCCGAAAGCGCTGCGGTTGCAGCGGGCCTCGCAGGGGTGCGGGCACACGCGGCCACAGACCCCCGGCAGCGGATTCTCGGCTACTAGCGTGCGCCACGCTGCCTCAAGCTCCCCGTCGCGCAGCGCCCGGATCCAGTGGACAACGTCCGACCCGGCAGGGCAGGCGTGGTTGCACGGCGAGGTCTTCTCCTCGTAGAAGGGCCGAAGGTAGCGCCAGGTGCCGGTCTTGTTGGCGAGCGTCGGTGCGAGCGACACCGGAAGCGGCGGCAGATCATCGAGGCGCCGGAAAACAAGCGGTTCGCTAACTGCAGGCCTGCTAGGAGCGGACTTCATTGTACGCCTCCTCCAAGGCAGCTACATTGGCCTCCTTCTTCACAGGCACCACGTCGCGCACGGACTCCCGGAGCGCCTCGATGCCGACCAGCCCTGTAACGCGGGCAAAGGCTCCGAGGATGGCTGTGTTCACGATTGGAGCGGTGACCGGACCGAGCCTGTGTCGTACGGCGATAGCGCTGGCGTCGACCGTGGCTACCCTGAACCGCTCAGACAGGGCAAATGCCTGTGCCGGCCTGCTGCTGTTGATCACGATCCAGCCGCCGGGTTTGAGGCCGACGGTCACATCGATGGCCTGGATGAGGGTGGGATCGAGGATGATCAGGTGGTCGGGCTCGTAGATCTGGCACCGAAGGCGGATGGGGCGATCGTCGATGCGGGTGTAGGCGGTGACCGGAGCACCCCTCCTCTCGACTCCAAAGGAGGGGAACGACTGCACATACCTGCCCTCAAGAAAGACGGCGGTCGCAAGCACCTTGGAGGCGATCACCGCACCCTGCCCCCCGCGGCCATGGATGCGGATCTCGATCATCGCCGCCCTCCCTGAAGGCCGTCCTCGTCCTTGAGGCGCTGCTTCATTGGCGAACCCTCCGGATGTGAGAGCCCATGGAGCCGGCCATCGCCAGCTCTGCGGCGGCCGCTACGGCTGGGGAGAGGCCATCACAACCCCCAGCGCAATCGACATCAGCTTCGTGTCGTGAGGATCCGAACGAGATGCCACGATCAGGGGCGACTGCGCGCCGACCACCACGCCGGCCATGCTCCCCTTGGCAAAGTATGTGATCGCCTTTGCCAGCATGTTCCCGGCTTCCACATCCGGCGCGACCAGTATGTCCGCCTGGCCCGCAACCGGCGAGCTAATGCCCTTGATGGCCGAAGACTCCCGCGATATGGCGTTGTCCAGAGCGAGGGGGCCATCCACGATCCCCCCGCGGATCTGGCCCCGGTCGGCCATCTTGGAGAGGTAGGCCGCGTCGAGGGTCGTGGGAATCTTGGGGTTCACCATCTCGGTCGCGGCGAGGATGGCAACCTTGGGCTCACTGATCCCGAGCCTCTGCGCCACCTGGATGGCGTTCTGGACAATCTCGACCTTTTGCACGAGATCCGGCGCAACCACAACGCCCGCATCGGTCACAAAGAGCAGCCGGTCAAAGCCCGGTATCTCAAAGACCCCGACATGGCTCAGCAGCCGCCCCGTGCGCAGGCCATTCTCGCGGTCGAGAGCAGCCCGCAAAAAGTCGCCCGTCTCGATCCGGCCCTTCATGGCCACATGGGCCCGGCCCTCGCGCACCAGGCCCATCACCCTGGCGGCCGCCCACCTGACGTCCGGTTCGTCAATGACCTCCATCCGCCTGAGGTCCGCCCCTGCACACCGGGCGAGCTCCGCGATCTGAGCTGCAGCGCCGACGAGGATGCACTCTGCAATGCCGGCCTGCTCGGCGGCGTGCGCCGCCTGCAGCACTTCCTTCTCGTGGGCAGCAGCGACGGCGACCGTCCTTGGTCCAACCCGCCGCGCCGCCTCAAGGAGCTCAGCGAACGAGGAAATCCGCATGGATCCGGCCCTCCGTGACCGCCTCCCGTGCCCTTACCGATGACGCCCCCTGTTCTCGGGTGTGCCCTCTCCCTTTCGCGCCGCCTGCCCTGCGCCCGCAGGTGCCCCACCCTTCTGATCCTTGCGCAGGCAACAGTTCTTGTACTTGCGCCCGCTGCCACAGGGGCAGGGATCGTTCCGCCCGGGCCTTGCCCCCGACCGACGAGGTGCCGGCGCCTCCGATGCCACATTGGGGTGCATCTCCCGACGCCGAATCGGCTCCGCGCGCACGAGCTGGGCTCGGTATATGCCGTGCGCGATCTCGCGCCGTATGGTGTCGGTCAGCTCGCTGAACATGTCGTGCGCTTCGCGCTTGTACTCTACCAGCGGGTCCCGCTGACCGTAGGCGCGCAGGCCGATCCCCTCGCGCAGCTCGTCGAGCGCAGTCAGATGCCGCACCCAGAGGTTGTCTACGGTATGGAGCATGACCAGCCGCTCGAGCTGACGCATTGTCTCGGACCCGAGCTGCGCCTCGCGCTCATCGTAGGCACGCCTTGCCGCCTGATGCAGCGCCTCGCCGATCTCTTCGCGCGAAAGCTTGGACCACACTGCAGGGTTCTGCGACGGCGGCAGTGGGAAGAACTGACGAACCGCCGCGTGCAGCCCGGTGAGATCCCAGTCATCGCGATGCTCGCCGGCAGTGTAGGTGTTGAGCAGTATCTCGACCTGCTCGTCGATCATCTCCTCGATGATCGGCCTGAGCTCGGCCTCGCTCAGGATGAGCCGACGCTGCCCGTAGATGATCTCGCGCTGCTGGTTGACGACATCGTCGTACTCGAGGACGTGCTTGCGCAGGTCAAAGTTGTAGCCTTCGACCTTGACCTGGGCGTTTTCGATGGCCCGCGAGACGAGGCGGTGCTCGATGGGCACATCCTCCTCAACGCCCAGCCGGTCCATAATGCCGGCGATGGACTGCCCGCCAAAGCGCCGCATGAGGTCGTCTTCCAGCGACACATAGAAGCGGGATGATCCGGGATCCCCCTGCCGGCCCGAGCGGCCACGGAGCTGGTTGTCAATGCGACGCGCCTCGTGTCGCTCGGTGCCGATGACGTGCAGGCCGCCGAGGCTCACCACCCGCTCGCGGTCACGCTCGGCCACCTCACGGGCCTCCGCCAGCGCCTGCTCCCAGACCTCCCGCGAGACGGTCGTCAGGTCGACGCCCTGTCGGCGGAGCTGCTCGCGCGCCATACCCTCCGGGTTGCCACCGAGCAGGATGTCCACACCACGGCCGGCCATGTTGGTTGCGATGGTCACCGCACCGGGGCGGCCGGCCTGAGCGATGATGCCTGCCTCTCGCTCGTGCTGCTTGGCGTTCAGCACCTGCGGCGTGATCCCCCGCCGCTTGAGCATGTCGGCGAGCACCTCCGACTTTTCGATGGACAGGGTGCCCACCAGCACCGGCTGACCTTTCCGGTGCAGCCCCACAATCTCATCGACGACGGCCCGGAACTTGGCCGCCTCGGTCTTGTACACCAGGTCCGGATGGTCCACGCGGATCATGGGCTTGTGCGTCGGGATCACGACCACGTCGAGGCTGTAGATCTTGCTGAACTCCTCGGCCTCGGTAGCAGCCGTGCCGGTCATGCCCGCCAGCTTGCGGTACATCCGGAAATAGTTCTGGAAGGTGATCGTGGCGAGCGTCAGGCTCTCGCGCTGTACCGGCACCCCCTCCTTGGCCTCGATCGCCTGGTGCAGGCCCTCCGAGTAGCGCCTTCCGAACATCAGCCGCCCCGTGAACTCGTCGACGATGATGACCTCACGGTTGTCCCTCACGATATAGTCCCGGTCACGTCGGAAGAGCGCCTTGGCCTTCAGCGCATTCTCCAGGTACGAGGTCAGTTCATAGTGCCCGGGCGCATAGATGTTCTCGATGCCCAGCGCACGCTCGATCTTCTCGACGCCCTGATCCGTGAGGGCGACCGACCGCATCTTCTCGTCGACGGTATAGTCCTCACCCTCGCGCAGGTTCTCCACCAGCCGCGCGAAGCGCCGGTACTCGGCAGCAGACTCCTCTGCCGGCCCGGAGATGATCAAGGGCGTCCGCGCCTCGTCGATGAGGATATTGTCGACCTCGTCCACGATCGCATAGTGCAGCTCGCGCTGCACCCGCTGGCTGAGGTCCCACACCATGTTATCGCGGAGATAGTCAAAGCCGAACTCGTTGTTCGTGCCATACGTTATGTCGGCTGCGTAGGCCTCGGCCCGCGGCACCGGCCGCAGATGCTGATAGCGGTCATCGGCGGCCTGATAGTCCGGATCGTACACAAAGGAGCCAAGGCTCGGATCGGCGGCCGCAGACTGGATGACGCCTACGGTGAGGCCGAGGTAGTGGTACACCGGGCCCATCCACTGGGCGCCGACCTTGGACAGGTAGTCGTTTGGCGTCACGAGGTGCGCGCCGTGACCCGCAAGGGCATTGAGATAGAGCGGCAGCGTGGCCACGAGGGTCTTGCCTTCGCCGGTCTTCATCTCGGCGATCTTGCCCTGATGCAACACGATGCCACCGATGAGCTGGACGTCAAAGTGGCGCAGCCCAATCGTCCGCCGCGCCGCCTCGCGCACGGCCGCAAAGGCCTCGGGCAGAATCTCATCGAGGATCGCGTTCTCTTGCGCAGCGAGGGCCTTCTCCTGCGCCTTTATCTCCTCATCAAGCCGGTTCCTCTCGTCAATGTCAAGGGTGCGCAGCCGCTGCTCGCGCAGGTCCGCCAGTCGCTCCCGCCTTTCCGCCGTCGCCTCGGCAATCCGGCGCCGGAAAGACTCTGTGAGCGCTCTGAACTCCTCCGGAGAGCGACGCTGCATCTCCGGCTCGAGGCTGTTGATGGCGTCCACGATCGGCTGCAGACGCGATAGCTCCCTGACGTTCGGGTCGCCAACCAGCTTGGTGAGCAAGGTTTTCAGCATTGGGTAGCTCCAAAAGTCAGACTCTGGCTCTGATTATAGCACACACGGCACACCCCCGCCAATGCCCAACGGCAAAACCAGAGCCCAGCCATCTCCTTTGCCCTGCGAGCACCTTTCGGCCGGTCCGGCTGCCTCAGTCCCCGAGGAAGGCGCCAACGGATTCCCCATTGTGCACCCTGTGGATGACCTCGCCCAGGAATGGCGCGACGGATAGCACCGTAAGCCCTTCAAACCGCCTGTGGGCGGGAATCGGGATGGTATTCGTCGTCACCACCTCCCTGAACCCGGCAGCGCGCAGTCGCTCGACCGCCGGAGGTGAGAACACAGCATGGGTAAAGCTTGCGTATAGGTCGCAGACACCGTTCTCGCGCAGGATGTGCGCCGTCTCGGTGACCGAACCAGCGGTGTCGACCTCGTCGTCAACCACGATGGCGTTCCTGCCGCGCACATCGCCGATGACAGTGAGAGCCTGGCTCTGCGGCCCGGTCCGTCGCTTCTCCACAAAGGCCATGGGCAGGTGGAGCTTTTCCGCAAAGTTCCGTCCCTTTTTCGCAAAGCCAAGGTCTGCCGAGACGACCACGGCGTTGGGTATCTGCTTGTGCAGGAAGTAGTCGCTCAGCAGATTGAAGGCGCTCAGATCGTCGCCCGGGATGCTGAAAAACCCCTGGATCTGCCCCGCGTGGAGGTCGAGGGTGAGGAAACGGTCCGCACCGGCTATCGCGATCATGTCGGCCAGAAGGCGGGCGGTGATCGGAACGCGCGGCTGGTCCTTCTTGTCGCTGCGACCATAGGCAAAGTAGGGCATCACCGCGGTGATCCGTCCGGCAGAGGCGCGCTTGAGCGTGTCCAGCATGATCAGGAGCTCCATGATGTTGCGGTTCACCGGGGAGCTCAAGGACTGGACCACAAAGACGTCCTGCGAACGGACGCTCTGGTGGAGCTTGACAAAAATGTTCTCGTTGGGGAACTCGATCAGGTCCACGCCGCGCAGGGGAGTTCCCAGGTAGTCGCAGATCTCCCGGGCCAGCTCGGGGTTGCCACTTCCGCTAAAGATGGCAAGCTCGCCGTACATGCGCTTGCCGTCCATCCCGGCACCTCCCTGGGGCCATGAACCGCTGTGACCCCACGCTATTGCATGCGGCAAGTCCGAGCCACTGCAGGAACCGCGCGCCCAGCCAGGGAGAATTATACTACCTCTGGCCGAACCTGCCCATTGGCAGCGTCCCTCCTGGGCCAGCCGGCAGTGTGCCACCCCGAAGATATCCGGCCGGGCGCGGCCGCTGAGGCCGCCCTCCCCACAGTCCCGGACCCGCATCTCATCAGGCGGTGCCAGGGCGCAGCGAGTCGACCAGCTTTGCCGCAGCCGTGTAGGGATCCGCCGACCGGCTGAGCACCGCCTGCACCGCCTCCTCGTAGGCCGCCGAGTCAAGGTGCTCGGCCAGAAGGCGCCGCAGCGCCTCGTCCAGCGCCCGGGCGAGCTGCGCCTCGGCAAAGTGCCGGTCGCGGCCCGCTGCGGAGGCCGCATGGGCCCTGTGGGCCTCGATGGCGTCCAGCACCTCCTCGACACCGCGACCCTCGGTCGCGATGGTCGCCAGCACCGGCGGTCGCCAGCCATCACCCGCCCTGTCGCCCGCAGGTGCCTCCCCGACGGACATGCGCACCCCGTGGTGGTCTACCACGCCATGGGCGCCGCCTGCCAGGTCGAGCATCGCCTGCAGGGCGGCAACCGTCTGCTCCGCCCCGTCGCGATCCGCCTTGTTGACGACAAATATGTGGCCCGTCTCAAGGAGGCCCGCCTTGAGCACCTGCACCTCGTCGCCAAGCCCCGGCGCCTCGACGATCACCACGGTGTGCGCGAGGGTGGCGACCTCGACCTCGTCCTGGCCCGCTCCGACCGTCTCGATAAAGATGCGCTCGTAGCCGGCCGCGTCGAGGGCGAGGACCACGTCCCCCGCCGTCCGGGCGAGGCCACCGAGGGCCCCGCGCGTGGCCATGCTGCGGATGAAAACGCCGGGGTCGCCACTGAGGTCACGCATGCGCACCCGGTCCCCGAGGAGCGCGCCGCCGGTGAAGGGGCTGGAGGGGTCTACGGCGACGATGCCTACCGTCAGCCCGCGCCGCCGATAGCCCCGCGCCATGGCGCTGACCAGCGTGCTCTTGCCGGTTCCCGGGGCGCCGGTCACGCCGATAGTGTGGGCCCTGCCGCCGTGCGCGTAGAGGAGGGCCAGCAGCTCGCGCCCCGCCTCCCCTCCTTCCTCCAGGCGGGAGATGGCCCGCGCCAGCGCCCGCCGCTCGCCGCGCAGGACTCGCTCGGCCAGCGCCGAGATGGAACCCGAAGGGAACCCGGTCACGACGGCCTCCGCGCCGAGACCGCCTCGCGGATGTAGGCGATGATCTCCTCCGTAGGCGTCCCGGGGCCAAAGACCCGGCTGATGCCGGCGGCCTGCAGCGCCGGCACGTCCTCATCAGGGATGATTCCCCCAGCCACGACCAGGACGTCGTCCATCCCTGCTTTCCGCAAGAGCTCCACGGTACGCGGCAGGAGCGTCAGATGCGCGCCGGAGAGGATGCTCAATCCGACGACGTCCACATCCTCCTCGAGCGCGGCCTCGGCGATCATCTCCGGCGTCTGCCGCAGGCCGGTGTAGATGACCTCCATGCCGGCATCGCGCAGGGCACGCGCGACCACCTTGGCCCCGCGGTCATGGCCGTCGAGGCCGGGCTTGGCGATCAAGACCCGGATCTTTTTCTCTTCCGAACTCATCACCCATTCCCCCTGAGGCGGGCCGCCGTCGGCCGCCTCCCCTGGCCTGGCGCCATACCTGGTCAGGAAACCCATGGTAGCATTGGCCTGGGTCGATGTCAAAGGGACAGCGCTGTAGTGACCGTCCCAGCCCGCGTTTTGTGCGTGCGAGACGCCATCGCGTTGTCGCCCCCACCCCGCGCCCCACCCCCCCCCGGGCCGGGCGTGCCCGCACGGGGGAGGGGCGATCTTGTAAGGGGGGTTGG
>JAIMBM010000121.1 GCA_023511475.1 Anaerolineae bacterium | reverse complement strand
GTCTTCCCCCTTCCCCAGGCGGCCGCCGCGGCGTCCGCCGGGGGAAGGGGGACAGGGGGAAGGGGTTCCGCCACGAGCCGGCGCGAAGCCGATCCCGACGGGCAGGGCCACGAGGAGCCTGCCTCCGCGCTATGCACTGAACGCGAGCCTGAACAGCTACGCGGCCGCGCCGTTTTGACGTTCTGCTTCATTGGGCCTATAGTGTGCGTCACAGAAGCCCATCTGCATCCGCCGCGATGAAGCCCGTGGCGGAGCGGCTTGCGCCGTGGGCGCGCCGGCGGGCGGGCCGGCTGATAGCTTCTACTCGTGCCTGACGCTGCGGGTGGAAGCTTTTTTGTTAGGCGCAGACCATGAGGCAACAGCGGCCAAGCAGACACACCACATTCCATGAGGTCCTCGATGTCCTCCAGCAGGAGGGTTGCCCGATATGTCGCCTGGGCGTGCGGGCCGTCTCCCGTCACCTCGATGTCCTCTCCTATGAGGGGGTCAACGACCCTGGAGGCCGTGCAGAGCTCCGTCGGGCGAGAGGGTTCTGCCACGGCCACGCCTGGCAGTTCGCCAACGAGGTTCGTGACGGCCTCGGTACCGCCATCATCTACCGGGACGTCCTCGGTGCTTTACTCCCCCTCCTTCGGCCGCGCAGCATGGGGGCCCCGCGCCCCCGCGGCCGGGCCGGCGCCCTGGAGCGTCGGCTGCTCCCCCAGGCCGACTGCCCGGCCTGCCGGACGCTTGCCGGGGCCTCCCGCCGGTATCTGGACACGCTCCTCTCGCACCTCTCGGACGCCGACGTCCGCCGGCGCTACCGGAGCTCCGATGGCCTATGCCGCCCGCACCTCGTGTTGGCTCTGCCCCATGTGCGGGGCCGCACGGGCCTGGACTTGCTGACAGGAGCGTTCAGGGAGCGAGTAGGGGCTCTGGCGAGCCGGAGCACATCGGCGGAAACCGGCTCCGCCCTTGTTGAGGCGCTGGTGGGCAAGCCGTTGGGCGTGCCTCGGACGATGCCCTCCCCGGAAGCTGCGCAGGCCCCGGAGCACCTACCACCGGCCGACCTGCAGCTCGAGCCCGGGGCGGGATGCCTGATGTGCCGGGCAGTGCAGGCAGAGGCGGATCGATGGCTCGTCGGGGCGCTCGCCGCTGCTGGGCAGGCGCCGGAGGGCGAGCCCCTCGTGGACCTGTGTGGCGCCCACGCCTGGCGGCTCATGGAGCTGGCTCCGTGGTCGCAGACGGGGCCTGCCTGGCAGAGGGTCACACGGACGTTGCTGCACAGGCTGACCGAGCCCCAAGACATCGAGCCTGCAGAGCAGGGGGTGTGGAGGGAGCTGGGTGTTTTCCTGGGGATACGCCGCCCCTCGTCCGAAGGAGAGACTCTGGCCGCCCGCATCGCGCAGCGCGTGTGCCCGGCCTGCAGGGCCGAGGCGGCCGCAGCAGCGGCCGCGGCGAAGAGCGTGCTGGCAAGCATCACAGGCTCCGAGGGTGCCCTGGAGGCGATGCACGGCGTGCGACTGTGCCGGCCGCACCTGGCCCTCGCCCTCTCACTCGCGCCCGACGAGGCTGCGGAGTGGCGACTGATCCGCTCGGCGCTGGGGCGCTGGCAGGCCTTGCACGCCGAGCTGGGCGAGTACATTCGCAAACAGGACTATCGCTTTCGTCACGAACCGTATGGTGCTGAGGTCGACGCGCCCTGGCGGGCCGTCGCCGAGATGGCAGGAGAAGAGTGAGCGGCAGGGTGGACGTTATGCCGCCGAAACGGCGGGATGGGACCCCCCACCGTCCCCCCGAAACGGGGGGATAGGTCCCTATCGCCCTTTGCGGCCATAGGGCGTTGGGCGACGGCGCCCTCCTGTTCCCCCGCGTCGGGGGAACGGTAGGGGGTCGGCGACGCGAGGGCAGGGCCCCCCGCCGTCCCCCCGAAACGGGGGGATAGGTTCCTGTCGCCTTTTGCCGCCGACCGGCTCTGGACGACGGCGCCCTCCTGTTCCCCCGCGTCGGGGGCAGGGTAGGGGGTTACGCCTGCCCACATCCGGGCGACCTGGCAAAGCTGCCGCACCAGCGTTACCTGCAGAAGGACCGGCCGCCACGCGCGATGGCCCGGTCAGGAGGCGAGAATGACTCAGGGGACGAGCAGCGAGCAGTACCAGTCAGCCGAGGCAGCGCCCCTGGCGCGCCCGGCGGAGTCCAGCCCTGGCGCGGCCAGGGAAGGGATCATCCCCACATCCGGCGAGACCTGGCTGAACCGCAATGTCATCGGCATGGGGGTGACGAGCTTTCTCTCCGATGCCGGGCACGAGGCGGCTACCTCGGTCCTGCCGGCCTTTCTCACGAGCATCGGCGCGCCGCCGATTGCCCTCGGCACCATCGAGGGCATTGCCGACGCCACGGCCAGCTTTGTCAAGCTCGGGGCGGGGTGGGTCTCGGACCGGCTCGGGCATCGCAAGGCCATCACCGTAGGCGGGTACGCCCTCACCGGGGTCGCCATCGCCTCCTTTGCCCTGGCCGTGACCTGGCCGGTGGTCCTCATCGGCCGCGTGGTCGGCTGGTTCGGACGAGGCATTCGCGGACCGCTCCGCGACGCGATGCTGGCCGAGTCGGTGCCGGCCGAGGCGCGCGGCAAGGCCTTCGGCTTTCACCGCGCCGGCGACACCCTCGGCGCCATCGTGGGCCCGCTCATCGCCGTGGCGCTCCTCGCGCTGCTCCAGCCGATTGCCGTCTCCGGCACCGCGGCCTATCGGGTGATTTTTGCCACCACGCTCATCCCCGGTCTGGGCGCCGCGGCAGCCTTTGCCGGTCTGGTCACGGAGCGGCGGCGGCCGCCTCAGCCTGCGTTGCCGCTCGTGGCTACCGTGCGAGGGTTGCCGCGATCGTTTCGGCGGTTCCTGGTTGGGGTAGGGGTCTTTGGGGCCGGCGACTATGCCCACACGCTCCTCATCCTGGCAGCGACCGAGCTCCTCGCACCCGTCTACGGCCTGGTGCGGGCCAGCCAGATTGCGGCCCTGCTCTACGTGGGCCATAACGTGCTGTACGCCGCGGCCTCCTACCCCATCGGCGCCCTGTCGGACCGTCTGGGGCGCCGCGGGCTGCTGGGCCTTGGCTATCTGCTGGGGGCGCTCGTGTCCCTCGGCCTGGTGGCCGCCTTTGCCGTGCCGGTCGCGAACGTCGGCTTCCTGCTCTTGCTTTTCGCCCTTGCCGGCACCTTTATCGCCGCGGAGGATTCCCTGGAGGGAGCCCTGACGGCCGACCTGATCGACCCCGCGGTGCGCGGCACCGCCTACGGCGTCGTCGGCACCGTCAACGGCCTGGGCGACCTCGCGGCGAGCGTCATCGTCGGGGGCTTGTGGACGCTCGTCTCCCCGGCGGTTGCCTTTGGCTACGCCACGCTGGCCATGCTTGCCGGGGCGGTGCTGATCTACCGGGTACGCTGATGGCTTCGGTTCCTTGCCCAAGGCATGGCCGGGGACCGGCAGATCCTCGAGCTGGATGTGCCGGGGCTCCGGCACGACAACGAGGGCATGCGCCGTCGCCTCTTCCAATATCGGCACTGTTGCGCGGATTGCGGCACGCCATGCCGTGCCCATGCAGGTTGTTGTCCTCGGCAACCCCGACTGCTATAGGCGGTGTGTCGTCATGGCGGAATGGCTTCTGTGCAATAGCCTCACAGCGGGGGAGGGCGAGGTACTGCGCCGCGCAGACGCGGACACGCCGCGTCCAGCGGTCGCGGGGATGGTGGTTCGAGGTAGCCTGGATCAGATGGGTCACCCGGCCGACCACGGGGGCCTGCTATAGCCGGGCTTTTCGGGGATCGCTTTGAGGCTCCTGGCCATTGTGAGCAGGTCGTCGTAGAGGCCATCCTGCCGCAGGCGCACAGCGTCGGCCAGCTCCCCGCTCGCCAGCAGGACGAGCATTAGCGGCTCGCCTCCGTCGACGACGTACGCGGCGAGGGCGACCTCCCCGGATGCGGAGCTCGCCGGACGGAGGCTGTAGACCTTGCCGCGCTCGAGCGACTCCTCAAGGCGAAAGACAATGAGCCTGCCTCGGCGCCACGATTCCTCCATGGCCTGTGTCCAGCCCTCCAGTGTAGGGCTCTGCCGAAAGGCCTCCCACTGCGCGATGGCGGTGCCTCCGATCCCCTCGGGCGCGACGACCTCGGGATCCGCCCCTGCGATCCGGCAGTTCACCAGGGTGAGCGAGACCGTGGCTCCATCGGGCTGGTTGGGCGGGATGTACACCCGGTCCCCGGTGCCGCCGGACGCGCTCCACTCCGCCGGCCGGAGCAGGGCACAGGCGTTGTCGCCATCCTCCTGCCAGACGAACTGGCCGATCAGCCGGCTCTTGGGGGCAGGAATGCCTTGCCCAGGCGCTTTCGCCCTACAGGCCGGCAGGCACAGGAGAGCGAGCCCCAACAAGACGACGAGCAAGGAACGCCGCACTGACCTCATTGCTCGGCTCCCTCTGGCAACATTTCCCAACTGGCAGGTCCTCATGGTCTGGCTGGCCGCTTGGTCACGAGGAAGAGGAGCATGTGGTCGTCGCCGAGCCAGCGATAGGGGCCGACGCTGTAGCCGTGAGAGCGCAGGCCGTCCGCCTAGCCGGCGACCCGCCAGCCGGGTCTGCCGCCGACACCCTCGACCGCGCTCGCCACCAACTCATTGCGAGCGCAGGCCGAGGTCCGGCGTGGCTGTGGGAGTGGGCATCGCAACCGCCTCCGCCCTCTCGACGCGGTCGGCGACGATACGCAGGCCTGCGGCCTCGTGCTTCAGGATACCCCAGATGCGGACGGGGTAGCCCTCGCACTCGGCGATGTACAGCGCCTCGTGTGCCTCCGCAGTGTTGCTCTCGATGGCCAGCAAGACGCCATCGGTGCGCAGGAAGGAGCGCTCGCCGCCCCAGCCGCAGGGCACGATCTTGCCCTCCCAGCCCTCGATCGGCTCCTCGGTCGGGCCCGACCAGGGAGTCGGCGTCGGGGGCTGCTCAAGCACCTCCAGACGCTCCACGACGATCCGTCGCCCGCTGACGTCCATGGTCTCGGTCTCGAGGTGCCCCCACACCTGCACCCGCGTGCCGGGCCGGCAGCGGAGGCTCTCGATCTGCGCTTCAAGCTCTTCCGTGGCTCCTGCCACCCCGTAGCGCGGCCCGTCTTCGCGCTGGAAGTAGTCATCGAACTGGGCCATTGAGCACTCTTTGACCAGCGTGCCCTTCCAGCCCTCGACCGGCCCGGCCTGCACGCTGGACAGGAAGCGAAGCGTCGCCGCCAGCTCGCGGATGTGCCCCTGATCGGCGCCGAGCAGGAGGTAGCCCCAGGTATCGCCGCGGATCGTCACCGGAGCCGGGTAGCGCACGATCAGCAGGGCGCGCTGCTCCATGCTCTCGTGCTGGTCCGCCGAGGGCAGGATGAGCCGTGCCTCCTGCCCCTGTATGGTGAGTACCTCGACCGTCGGGTTTGAGCCGTAGGGCTGCAGCTTGTGGCCGACCTCCAACGCGACGGCTTCGTCGATGCTCAGCGTTGCTGAGCGGGCGCTCAGATCAAAGTAGCCCTCGGGCCCGCCATAGCGCGCGTCATATCCCTCGATCGGTCCCCAGCCGGCCGGGATCTCCAGCGACACGCCAAAGGCCGGGTCGGTGAAGGTGCGGTGGTCCGCAGGGGGCGCCGGAGCATAGACCAGCGTCTCCCCGCGCTCCGTCAGGAGCTCGAGCTGGCCATCGTCGAGACGGAAGTGGGTAACCCAGCCCAGGCAGGTGGTGTACTCCTCCTCCTGCCACAAGAGCTCCTCGGAGCAGGCGGGCTCCGTCTCGCTCATCCGCAGCATGGGGAAGCGGATGTGGTCGCCGCTGGCCTCGTAGAGGCCGGTGAAGCCGCGGCAGCCGGCCTCGCCGCTGATCTCACCCTCGCCAAAGGCGATGGTGAGCCGCGACCCCTCGAGCGGAGGCCGCCCATTCCAGGAGACGAGCTGCCAGGCTGTGCCGGCGAGGTCGGCGGGATCCATGGCGGCCGGCTCGCGCCTCTGGAAGCTGAGGATCGTGTTCCCCGCGGCATCGAGGAGGTCCAGGCGACCGTCCAGCACTCTGTAGGAGGTCGCGCTCCGCAGCGCCTCGATATAGGCCAACTCCTGCGCCATGACCCCTTCCGGCTGCGCACAAAGCGCCTCTGTGATAGACACAGTCTGCACAGAGAGCTTCCCGTCCCCGCTCAGCTCGTAATGCAGGCTGTAACGGTTGCAGCCGGCGAACCCGTTCGCCTCGCCGTGGTCCAGGTTCAGCGTGATGTATGTCCCCTCGCGGAGCGGGGCCCCGTTCAGCGCCGTGAGCACCCACTCGGTCCCGACCAGGTCGGTCGCCGGCGCGAGGGGCGTCGTCGGCATCCCCCCGGGCCAGCCCCGCCTCACTGCCGATCGCCACGTGATGGCCAGGGACAGCACCAGAAGCGCGACCACGGCCGCCACTCCTGCCCAGGCCGCGGCGTTGCCGAGGGCCAGCACCGTGCGCCAGACCCCTGCCTGGCGCACCAGGCGCCGGTCCTGCTCCCTGGCCTGCGCGACGGCGGCATAGAACCCGGCCTGAAGGCGCTCGTCGGGTGCGATGGCCGGATGGACTGCAAGCTGCTCCTCGATGGACCGGTATGCCTCCCGCAGGGCAGCGCATTGAGGGCATGCCTGCAGGTGGCGATCGACCTCCTCGCGCTCTGCAGGAGTGAGGTCCCGGTAGACGGCAAGCCGCTCCTCGTACTGGGCGTGGTTCATCACACATCCCCCTTGCCGTAGGCATGGCGGAGCATCTCGATGGCGCGGTAGATGCGTTTCCTTGCCGCGGCCTCGCTCAGCCCCAGCACCCCCGCAACTTCGGTGGTGGAGAGCCCATCACGCTTGTGGAGGAGGAGCGCGGCCCGGTACCCGGGCGGCAGCGAGGCGAGGGCATCCTCGAGGGCGCTGCGCTCGCCGACGCGCTCGGCGACGTCCGGCACAGGCCCCGGCTCCCGGTCACTCGCCCGCCAGGGCAGCCAGACGAAGCGCCGTCGCCGCTTCAGGGCGTTCAGGGCCACGTTCGTGGCCACACGGTACAGCCAGGCCCGGGGATTGGTCACCTCCGCCAGGCTGGAGCGGGCACGCAGGACCCTGAGAAAGGTCTCCTGCGTCAGGTCCTGCGCCCATTGCGCCTCGTGGACCAACCCGTAGAGGTAGGCGAGGATATCGCGGTGGAAGCGCTCGAACAGCTCGACGGCCAGCTCCGTCCCCACCTCGGCGGCGATGGCGGTGCCGGATAGGGCGGAGCGGGTCGGGCCCTGTTCCGCGCTCGATGCCGGCATAGAGACGCTCCTTCCACAACGTGGCGGCGGTAGCACGAGGTGCCGATACTATGAATCCGCGCTCTATACGGTATGACAGCCGAGAGGTGAGAATCGGGACAGGCCTCGGCCCGGCGTACCACTGCGGGCCGGCGGAACGCGTACGGCGCCACGTACAGGCCGACGCGTTCGAGCCTGCCTCATTGAAAAGACGCCCTCGAGCGCTCTCGGGTTCCCGCGACAGCGCTCGCAGGCCAGGCGATCTCGCCTGGCCTGGGTGTAGGGCCTGCGAGGGAGCTGGGGTTTCAGCGCTGGCACGGCCCTTGCGAACGGTTCGGGAGAACTGCGCAAAGGGTGATCATGTCGCGTCGATCTCTGACGGTTCCGCCGATTGTCGCTCCCGGGCTTGTCTGCGTGTCGCTCGTCCTGATGGCGGCGGCCATGGCCGGAGCCTTTGGTCCATTCGCTCACGGGCTGTTTTTCTTCCGGTTCTCGCCACTGGCGTGGGCGTTGATGATCACGGCCATGGTCCTCGGCGGCCTCGGCGTGGTCGCCTTCATCTTGGTGCTGCTCCTCGTCCTGATTCGGGCGATGGGGCCGCGCTCCCGATGCGATCCATTACTTGTTCTGTGGGGCCACCCAACCCCCCTCTGAATCATCTCCCCTGGAGTTTGGCCTTTTCAGGTCCTCGTTTTTTATCACTTGCTCCGG
>JAIMBM010000120.1 GCA_023511475.1 Anaerolineae bacterium | reverse complement strand
GTGGACGCTCTCAAGCTGGCATTCGGTGAGGGCAGGGCCGGACGCGCTGGGCTGATGGTGGCCACCTAGTACTGGATCGCCCTGCACGCACCCTGGTGGCGAGAAAAGAGCAAGAGCGGCGGACAGATCGTCGAGCAGATCATCCACCTCTTCGACCTGGCGCGGTATCTCTTTGGCGAGCCGCGGACGGTCTACGCACGTCAGGACAACCTCTTCCACCACGACGTGCCCGGCTACACCGTTGAGGATGTGTCCTGCACCACCATCACGTTTGCCAGCGGAGCCCTCGCCTCCATCTCGGCCACCAACAACGCCATACCCGGCCGCTGGCTCGCCCACTTTGACGTCGTGACCCGAAACCTGACCGCCTTCTTCTCGGACATCAACCGCGCCGTTTTCGTGCACACCGACAGGCCAGGCAACCCCGAGGTGACAATCGACTCCAACCGAGACGTCTTCCGCGAAGAGGCTCTCGACCTCATCCGGGCCATCCGCGAGGACCGCCCGACGCGCACTCCCCTGCGCGAGGGCGCGCTCAGCCTCGACCTCGTGCTCGCCGCCCAGCACTCGGCGCGAGAGGGCAGGGAGATCGTGCTATCGGGCTCCGCCGGCCCTGTCCGCGATGTGGCAGCACGATGAGAGCCACTTCCCAACCTGGCTGCCTGCAGCACCGGATCAGGCCGGGGAACCACACGAGCGCGCCCGCTCACCGGCGCGGTCCAAGGGGGGCTGCTACTCGTCCTCTCCCGTCTCGGGGGGCAACTCTGGGTACCGCACATCAGCGTAGGCAAAGCCTGCGGCAGCGCGGGCCTCCTGCTCGCCTGTCCAGCGCGCCAGCCCGACCTGCCTCAGACGCGCGGCGTCTGCCATCCACAGCGGATAGTTGCGCAACCCGGCCAGGCGCTCGCATGGAAAGTCTGTGCACTGCGGGCACACCTCGACGTCGCGGCCCTGCGCACAGGAGCGGATAGTGCAGCCCGGATCACCTGCTCCAGCCCGGCAGCCCGGGCACGGTCTATCGGCCAGCAGGTTCAGCCCTTTCCAGAAGGTCGCGAACACCTCCTCGAGACCGGGCACATCGTAGTAGCCGCGGTCATAGCCCTCGCGTTGCAGCGTATCTCGCAGAATCCTGGCCTGAGTAGGGATGCGACGCCGGCTGGCGCATAGACCGCAGTACAGACCGCAGTAGCCTACCTCGTCAAGATGCACAGTCTGCCTCCTGCGTGCGCGCCATGGCCACGGCGGCATCGCTGCCGCTGTGGCCGTGGCGTCAGTGCCGCATTCGCCCGGCCCGAGGCCTCCGGGAGTCGGTCGGATGGCGTCATGCTCTCGCGGTGCCGGCCTTCGCGGCACCGGCGGTGCGGGCAGCCCTCCTCTGAGCCAGCCTTGCCGCCACGACCTTCCCCATCTCCGCCACCACGGCCGGCAGCACGATGAGGGGCAGCATCACCAGCCAGTCGCCGGCATCTAGGAAGGCGGTATTGAAGATCGGATCGAGGAAAGGCACATAGATGACGGCAAGAATGATCGCCAGCGAGCTGAGGACCGCCCACTGCATGGCCCGGTTCGTGAACAGGCCAAGCTTGAGGACCGGATGGTACTCCGAGCGCGCCGTGTAGGCCCGCAGCAACTCGGAGACGGAAAGCGTCGCAAAGGCCATCGTCTGGGCGATGGTCAGCCGTATAGCCTCTGGCGCGCCGGCATGGCGCATCCAGCCAAGGCGGAAGGCCCCCAACGTCGCCGCCGTCATCGCCAGGGTCTGCACCAGCATTCCGCGCCGCATGACCCGGTCGATCACCGGCTCCTGCGGCGGGCGCGGCGGCCGTGTCATCACGCCGGGCTCCGCCTTCTCCAGCCCCAGAGCCAGCGCAGGCGCCCCATCGGTGACCAGGTTCAGGGTCAGAAGCTGTATGGCCGTCAGCGGGAGCGGCCAGTTCAGCAGCGTGGCGAGAAAGACGATCATGATCTCTCCGACATTGCACGACAGGAGGTAGTAGACGAACTTGCGGATGTTGGCATAGATCGTCCGCCCCTCCTCGACCGCCGCCACGATGGAGGCATAGTTGTCGTCGGTAAGGATCATGTCGGCGGTCTCTTTAGCCACGTCGGTGCCGGTGATGCCCATTGCGATGCCGATATCCGCCCGCTTGAGCGCGGGGGCATCGTTGACGCCGTCGCCGGTCATGGCCACGATGTGCCCCAGCCGCTTCAGCGCCTCGACGATGCGCAGCTTGTGCTGCGGCGAGGTCCGCGCATAGACGGCCGTCTTTTCCGCGACCGCCACCAGCTGCCCATCGTCCATCCGGTCGACGTCGCTGCCGGTGAGCACGGCCTCACCATCCAAGAGACCTATTTCCCGGGCGATCGCCGCCGCCGTCTGCGGGTAATCCCCCGTGATCATGATGGTACGGATGCCCGCCTGCTTAGCCATGGCCACCGCCGGGGCCACTTCCCTTCGCGGCGGGTCGATCATCCCTGCCAGCCCCACGAAGATGAGCCCCTGCTCGTCGGCCTCCTCAACCTGCGCCGGCAAGCTCTCGAACTCGCGGTAGGCCATGCCCAACACGCGCAGAGCCGCTGCCGCCATCTGCTCGTTCACGGCCAGGATTCGCTCCCGGTCGGCAGCAGTGAGGGGCCGCACGACGCCCTGCTCCAGAATCCGGTCCGATTGGGCGAGGACACCCTCCGGTGCCCCTTTCACGTACCCCACGATACGTCCGTCCGGCAGCCGGTGCACCGTCATCATCCGCTTTCGCTCGGCTGTGAAGGGCACCTCGGCGACGCGTGGCGCCTCAGCGGCCAGCGCCTCGAGGTCCAACCCGCCCTTGGCGGCAAGAGCAAGCAGGGCACCTTCAGTCGGGTCGCCCACCATGCGCCAGAGGGTGCGGCCCCCCTCCTCGCCGCTTCGGATCAGCCGCGCGTCGTTGCAGCAGGCGCCGATACGGAGGAGCTCACACAACCCAGGCTCGCTCAAGGGATCGATTCGTGCGCCGCCCCGCCGCATCTCACCCCACGGGTCGTATGCCCGGCCGGTGACCTCGATCGTCTCGCCGTCGACGTACACGCGCGTGACCATCATGGCGTTCTGCGTCAGCGTACCGGTCTTGTCGGAGCAGATGACGGTAGCGGAGCCCAGCGTCTCGACCGCCGGAAGCCGCCGCAGCAGGGCGTGGCGGCGCACCATGCGCTGCATGCCCAACGCCAGGCAGATGGTGACCACAGCAGCGAGGCCCTCGGGTACGGCGGCAATAGCCAGGCTCACCGCCGTGATCAGCATCTCCAGCCACTCTTTGCCGCGCAGGACGCCGGCAAGAAACACCACGCCGCAGACCCCCAGAGCAATTGAGCCCAGCACACGCCCCAGCTGATCCAGCTTGCGCTGCAGCGGAGTCGGCTCGCTGCCGTAGGACTCCAGCATGGTAGCAATGAGCCCGATCTGCGTGCGCATGCCCGTCGCGACAACCACGCCCTTTCCCCGTCCATAGGCCACCGTGGTGCCCATGAACGCCAGGTTGACGCGGTCGCCGAGGGGCGCGCCCTCATCGACGAGGCCCTCGGCGCGCTTGGCGACGGGGTGCGACTCCCCCGTCAGCGAGGCCTCCTCCACACGCAGGTTGTAGGTCTCAACCAGGCGCACGTCTGCCGGGACGCGGTTCCCGGTCTGGAGCAGTACCAGGTCGCCCGGAACCAGGCTGTCGGTCGGCACCGACTGGGGAAGCCCGTCGCGCACCACATCGGCCTGCGGGGCCGCCAGCTTGCGCAACGCCCGCAGGGCGCCTTCGGCGCGGCTCTCCTGCACCACACCGATAATGGCGTTGAGCAGAACGATGGCCATGATGGCAATCGCCTCGATCGTGTCGCCAAGCACCAGCGAGAGGATGCTCGCCGCGATCAGAATCATGACAAGAAAGTTGGTGAACTGACCCCACAGGAGCTGCAGGAAGGAAGGCGCGGGTGCCTCCCGCAGGGCATTGGGCCCATGGCGTGCCAGCCTCGCCGCAGCCTCGGCGCTCGTCAATCCCTGCTCGCCATTAGTCCGCAGTCGCTCGATGACGTCAGCGACCGGCATATGGTGCCATGCGTGCTGCTCAGCTGCCAGCGCCGGCTGGGCGCCACGTTTGGCTTCCATGAATCCCTCCCCGGATCGAAAAAAGACCTCCGACGGCCCGGCTGGAGAGCCGAACGGTCGAAGGTCTCGTTCACTGCCAGGTTGTGGCAGTACGGCGCCGGGCCCTGAGGCCGTGTTGACGGCACCGCCACCTCTGCGGGAACTACTCCCCTTCGGGTACGCGGACATTGCGCGCACCGCCGAAGGCTCAGAAAACGCCATCTGCCGCCATTATGCCATCATGGGCGCGAGGTGTCAAAGGCGCGATAGGCCGTAACTGGCACCATAGGTGTTGACGCACAAGCCACCTCTATGATACAATGCACAATGTAGACTGGAAGTATCCTGGTGGCGAGGACACAGTGGAGTGTCCAGCTCCCCTGTGACCTGCCGGCCTGCCATACCCGGTCACATGCTCCCCAGCATAGCAGCCTTGGTGTGGCGTTCGGGACGTCCGCAGTGCCACCAGACGGCACCCGTTTGTCGCCTCCACAGGAGCGGCCATGCTGGAGGTCAGGCTCTTCGGCGCGGGACAGGTCAGCTACGCCTCGCAGACCCTGCCCGGATTCGCGGAGCGACAGTGTTGCCGACTCTTCTGCTATCTCCTGCTGAACAGGCGCCGGCCACACCTGCGTGAGCAGCTTGCCGCTGTCTTCTGGAGCGACCTCCCATCGCACCTCTGCCGCAAGTACCTGCGCCACACCATCTGGCGCCTCCGCAACGCGCTTGCCTGCCTCGGCGCCTCGCCCGACGAATACCTGCGCCTGGACGATGAGGCAGTGTCGTTCGCTCCCCGGGGCAGGTACTGGCTCGACGTCGAAGCCTTCGAGAGCACGGTGATGCGCTACCAGGCAGTCGCCAGCCACGAGCTATCCCCCGAGCAGGCGACTGCCCTCGCCGATGCGGCCGACCTCTACACGGGCGACCTCCTCGAAGGTATCTACGACGACTGGTGCCTCTACGACCGCGAGCGCCTCCGATTGCTGCATCTCGATGCCCTCGGCAAACTGATGGCTTACTTTGGCAGCCGGGGCGATTATGAGCGCGGCCTGATGTACGGCGAGCGGATCCTCGCGCACGACAACACCCGCGAAAAGGTCCATCGCCAGATGATGCAGCTCTACTACCTTTCGGGCCAGCGGGATCGAGCGCTCGTCCAGTACGAGCGCTGCGCCCAGATACTGCGCGAGACCCTCGGGGTCGCACCCCTCCCAGAGACGCGCCGGCTCTACGAGCAGATGGCCCGCGGAACCTGCGACCCGAGCCGCTGGGCGGCCTTCAGGAATCGACCATCCGCGCCCACTCCGACGGGCGGCAGCCCGGCCGAGCAACTCTTGCAGCGCCTGCACCATCTGGAATCGATGCTGGTCGAGGCGCGTACCGAGCTGGAGGAGATCGAGCGACTGCTCGCCACTGCACACGCGGAGGCGCGGTCACTGCAGGCCGCGTCCCGCACCGAGGCGAGGCCCGCTTCCTGAGTCATCCGGCGCACTGGGCCAGCACACGCGAGCCAGCCCAGCCATGTGCCGACCCTGATGGCACAACGGACGAAAGTGACCTTGGGATGAGCGAGAGAGAGCCCACGGCCCAGGGGGCAATCCCGGCCCACAGGGACCCCGAACTGAGCCTTGCCCACCTTCAGGCAGAGCTCGCACGCCTCGACGTGCTGATCCGTCGCGAGGTGCGGCGATGGAAGCTCGCCGGACAGGACCCTGCGGACGCCTTCCGCGGGCTCTATGTGTCAGACCAACAGGCAGAGGCCCTTCTCTCGCGTCCCCTCGCTACCAGCTGGGGCCAGGGAATCTCGCTCTGTGCCGATGAGGAGCAGGCCTTCGCCCGCCTCGAGGCCGCATGTCGCCAGCACATCGAGGCTATCCTCGAGGAGGCTCGTGCCCGCGGGCAGGTCCTGCCCCTCGAGCACCTGCGCTTGGCCTTCAGCCTCGAGCGCTTTGAGGTCGAGGCGCTGCTCGTGTGCCTGGCCCCGGCCCTCGACCTCAGGTACGAGCGGCTATATGGCTACCTGCAGGATGATGTCACCCGCAAGCGGCCGAGCGTGAACCTGATACTGGACCTCCTGTGCCCGCCGGGTCCGCAGCGCCTCCTGAGTCTCTCGCGCTTTGGCGACGACGCACCGCTCCTCCGCCACCAGCTGCTGGAGCGAGCTCCCGAGCCACCGCCCGGAGGGGCGAGCCTCCTTGGTCAGTCGCTCCGCGTCGATGACACCGTCGTCGCCTACCTCCTCGGACGCTACCAGCCGCGCCCGGAACTCGCAGCGCACGCCGCACTGCAGCCGCCGGAGGCCCGTCCCGAGGACCCGACCCTGGCGGGAGAGGCATGGCGCACCCTCGAGCCCTTCGCCTCGCGGGAGCCGATTGTGCTCTTCGATGGCCCGGACGCCGCTGCCCAGCAGGCCACCGCCCGCCTCCTCGCGGCACGCCTTGGGCGGCCGCTCCTGAGCGTTGACATCGCGGCCGCCGTCGCTGCCGGGGAATCGACGCCCCTTTCGGCCATCCGCCTCGCGCTCCGCGACGCCCGACTCCTGGGCGCCCTCCCCCTCCTCACCGGCTGGGACTCCTGCCTCAACACTCCGACGCTCCCGGCACTGCTGAAAGAGGTGTGCGCGTTCCCGGGGACGGTCGTGATCGCCGGCCAGACCCCGTGGCAGTTCGGCGGCGTGGAGCGGGACCGTCTGGTCGTCCAGATCGCCTTTCCGGTGCCCGACTATGCGCGGCGCCATGCTCTCTGGCTGCGTTTCCTTGGCAGCGAAGGTGAAGCCGTCCACACCGAGGTCGACGCCGTCGCGGGCCGTTTCCTGCTTACCGGAGGCCAGATCCGCGACGCGGTCGCGACGGCACGCGATCTGGCGGCACAGCGAGGGGGCAAGGTCACCGACGCAGACCTCTTTGCTGCCGCCCGGGCGCACTCGAACCCGGGCCTCGCCACCCTCGCCCGCAAGATCGTTCCGCGCTACGGCTGGGCCGACATCGTCCTCCCTCCCGACCAGGTCGCGCTCCTGCGCGAGATCATCGCCACGGTGCGCGAGCGCTCACGGGTCCTCGAAGAGTGGGGCGTCGGCAAAAAACTCGCCTCCAGCCCGGGCATCACCATCCTCTTCGCCGGGCCGCCCGGCACGGGAAAGACCATGGCCGCCGAGATCATGGCTGCCGAGTTGGGGCTCGACCTCTACAAGATCGACCTCTCAGCCGTCGTCAGCAAGTACATCGGCGAGACGGAGAAGAATCTCGAGCGCATCTTTGCCGAGGCGGCGAGCTCCAACGCCATCCTCTTCTTCGACGAGGCCGATGCCCTCTTTGGCAAGCGCTCGGAGGTGCGCGACTCCCACGACCGCTACGCCAATATCGAGATCAGCTACCTCCTGCAGCGCATGGAAGCCTACGAGGGCGTGACCATCCTCGCCACGAACCTGCGCGCCAATCTCGACGAGGCCTTTACCCGGCGGCTGCAGTTTGCCGTTGACTTTCCCTTCCCCGAGGAGGCAGACCGCCTGCGCATCTGGCAGACGCTCTTCCCGCCGGATGTTCCGCGAGCCGCGGACGTCGACCTTGCCTTCCTGGCCCGCCGGCACAAGCTGGCCGGGGGAAGCATTCGCAACATCATCGTAGCTGCAGCTTACCTTGCCGCCGCCGATGGCGGGCCGGTCACTATGGCCCACCTCTTACACAGCACTCGCCGGGAGCTGCAGAAGATGGGCCGGCTCGTTGAGGAGGAGCCAACCCACTGAGAGCCCAAGCCCCTCCCTCCAGCGCTGGCTCCTCTCCGGTCTCCTCCGTCAACAGACGCCGAGAGACGTCAACGAGACGGCGGGTAGACGCTCCCCTGCTATCATGCTGTCAGTGGCGGCTCCTTGCCACGCGCTGCCACCTGGCACAGCCG
>JAIMBM010000012.1 GCA_023511475.1 Anaerolineae bacterium | reverse complement strand
GTGCACGCCGTGATCCCCTACTACTCCTATGCCCGCTCGGACAAGAAGGATGCGCCCCGCATCTCCATCACGGCGAGGCTGATGGCCGATCTCATGCGCTCCGCGGGCGCCCAGCACGTGATGACCATGACGCTGCACTCTCCGCAGGTGCACGGGTTCTTCAGCGTGCCGACAGACCACCTGACCGCGCTTCCCTGTTTTGTCGACTATTTCAAGGGGCGTGATCTGAGCGACACGGTGGTCGTCTCACCGGATATTGGCCATGCGAAACGGGCCACCAAGCTGGCGACGGCGCTCGGAGGTCTGCCCGTCACGGCCGGCAACAAGGTACGCATCTCAGACACGCGGGTGATCCTTCGTGAGTGGGTGGGAGCGCGGCCGAAAGGGCGGCGGCACGCGCTGGTCTTTGACGACGAGATCGCCAACGGCGGCACGGTGTTCGAGGCCATCCGGGCGCTCAAGGATGAGGGCGTCCGGCACTTTACGGTGGCCTGCACCCACGGTGTTTTTGCCGGCAGGGCCATCGAGACTCTGGCGGAGATGCCCGAGGTCGTCGAGGTTGTCACAACCGATACGGTCCCCATTCCACCGCACAAGCGTGTGCCCAAGCTGCGCATCCTGTCGGTTGCGGGAGTCTTTGCTGAAGCGATCCGCTGTAACCTTCTCGGGAGGTCGGTCGGCAAGCTCTTTGCCTTCTGGCCGGAGGAAGAGGAGGTCGAGGAGCTCGAGCCCGGGCTTCAGCACGCTGAGTAGCAGCGCGTCGGGTGCGAGCCGCGGAAGGACACGCCGGCTGCGTGCCGTGAGCGATGTCAGGCGGCGGAGGCTGCTGCAGCCTCTGATGGATCGCTCGCCTTGCCGGGTGCCGGTACCAGGTGGATCTCGCCGAAGGGCTCGTCCTGCTCGGCGAGGATACTTCCGCGCTTGATCAACTCGAGGACGGCAAGGAAGGTCACAACGATCTCCACGCGGGACCGGGCGTGTAGCAGCAGCGCTGTAAAGCCCACGCGCGGGCTCTCGGCGATGGCGGCCTCGATCGTGCGGATCTTGTCCTCCACGGTCACTGTATGAGGGGTGATCACGGTGCTGGCTGGCACCGTGGGTGTGGTGGCCAGAACCCGTTGCAGGGCGGCTAGCAAGTCTGCCAGGCTGACCTCGCCCGGCGGCAGGACGCGTGGGCGGGCGACCAGTGGTGCAGCCCGTACGTGGCAGCGCAGGCCCAGCTCCTCTCGCTGGCGCAGGTGCTCCGAGGCGATCTTGTAGCGTCTGTACTCCTCGAGCTGCCGCACAAGGTCGTGGCCTACATCTTCCTCCTCTTCCTCCGGCTGCTGCGGCTGCGGTAGCAAAGCGCGGGACTTGATGAGAATCAGCCTGGCCGCGACCACCAAAAAGTCGGCCAGCAGGTCCGGCTCGATGCGATCCAGCTCGCGGATGTAGGCGAGGTACTGGTCCGTCACCTGGGCGAGCGAGATCGTGGTAATGTCGAGCTCGGCTTTCTCGATGAGGCGGAGCAAGAGGTCCAGGGGGCCTTCGAAGGTATCGAGTTGCACCGAGTACCCCATGGGCTGGCCCGGGTATCCTGAGAGCTGCGTTGTGGCCACGGCGCACCTCCGGAACTGGAAGAACGAGACGCTATCAGTGTAGTACCGTTGGCGTAGGCCCGCAAACGCGTCGGGAGCGGGTGGCGGACCCATTCTCCGGGCATGCAGGCTGGACGGGATGTGCAGCAGATGGTAGAATGGCGCACACCCCGGCGGTTCTGGTCTGTTCCACAGTGATCTCGCGCGGATGCCGGCGATGCCGGCTTTGCGCTGGGAGGGAAGACGATGCAGAGGCTATCTCGCAGGGGGCTCTTGCGTGGGGCGGCGGGCGTCGCGGCAGGCTGCTGGGCCAGCCAGCTCTGGAAGCCGGCGCTGGATGCCCTGGCGGAGACGCTCGATCCGCCGGCCGTGGTGGTGGCCGAGGGGACCAATGAGGACAGCGCCGAAGTCCTTCTGCGGGCTGCGTTGGCCCCGCTGGGGGGCATCGAGCGCTTTGTCAAGCCCGGGCAGACCGTCTGCATCAAGCCGAACGCGACGTGGATGAACCCTCCCCATACCGCCAGCTCGACAGACCCCGACCTCCTTCGTGCCCTCATCGCCATGGTCAAGGCGGCAGGGGCGAGCAGGGTCATCATCGTCGACCGCAGCGTGTTTGACCCCCCAGCCATGGTGCTGGACGTCTCGGGCCTTGGCGCCGTGATCGAGGAGACCGGGGCCGAGGCACACGTCCTGGACCGCTACGTCGAGCCCAAGAGCAAGTACACCGACATCGACATCCCCCAAGGCAAGGCCTTTCGAAATATCAGCGTCATCAAGGCCGCCGTCGAGGCGGACGTGCGCATCAACATGGCGGTCGCCAAGACGCACATCGTCGTGCCGGTCACCCTCTGCTGCAAGCACATGATGGGGTTTCTCGAGACGCCGCCGGAACTGCACACTGGGGGGCTTGACCAGGGGATTGCCGACATCGGCACGGCGCCGGCCATCAAGCCCGTGCTGCACATCCTCGAGGCCATCCGGGCGCGCGTGCGGGGCGCCGCCTATGGCGACGGCACCGACATCACGGATCCGGACCGTGTCAAGCGGCTGAACAAGATCATCGCCGGCACCGATCCCGTCCTCATCGATGCGTGGGCCACGGCCAACATCTTTGGGCGCTCGCCGATGGAGGTCACCCACATCAAGCGCTGCTTTGAGAGCGGCCTCGGCGAGATCGACGTTGAGAAGGCCATCGCCTCGGGCCGTCTACAGCGCTTCAGGCCGGCGCAGGTCTTGATCACGCCGACACCTACGGTTACCGCGACGCCCACGCCTGCCCCCGAGGTGCAGCCGACCACTGTCATGCTTCCCGAGCAGGAGCCGACCGCAACGGCCATACCGACGCCGGTGCCTACCCGGGCCCCGACGAGACGGCCTGCCGGTGAGGAGATCATCGACATCAACACCGTACTGAATGCCCCGCTCGTGCCGCTGGCTGCGGTCATCGGCGGTGTGGGCATGGTGGTCGGCAGGCGGCTGGTTGGGGGCTTGCGTCAGCAATCTGTTGCTTCGCCAGAGCCGGAAGCCGTGGCCCCCTCCGAGGAGGAAGACGAGCGGAGCGAGGAGCCGCTGCGGGCGCGGCGCGGCAGCAGCCGGGCTGCGGGCGAATCCTCGCGAAGCCACGCTCAGGAAAAGAGCGCCAGACCGGCGCGGCGCCGCAAGGGCCCGGAGGAGAGCCATGACCGATAGGCTGGCGCGCAAGCTGGTGCAGCTCGGCATGCTGGGGCTGTTCCTGTACCCCTTCCTGCCGCTCGTCTATCAGCGGCTGACGTACAGGCAGGCGCCCGTGGTGCTGAGCTGGCTCCTCACCTGGGATCCGCTGCTCTTCCTGGCGCGCCTGCCGCGGCTCGGGCAGGGGCTCGTCATCGTAGGCGGCCCGCTGCTGGTAATCGCGCTCGCCTTCGTGGCCGGGCGGTTCTTCTGCGGCTGGGTCTGCCCGTTAGGCACGGTGCTGGACCTGGTCCGGCCGCTGTTCCTGTGGCGCTGGCGACGGCAGCGGCACAAGAGCCGGGTGGAGCGGCTGCTCGCGCCTGGCGAGGGGAACAGCTACCTGAAGTATGGTGTGGCGTTTACCGCGCTCCTGCTTTCGCTTATCTCCCTGAAGCTGGTGGGGCTGCTCGACCCCCTGGTCCTGTTTCACCGGGCGGCCACGATGGTCTTCTCGGACTGGGTCGCGCTGCGCGGTCACAGCCTTGACCTCTACCTGGCGTTCTCAATCCTCTTTGTAGTGGCGTTGGTGCTGGAGGCATGGCGACCCCGGTTCTGGTGCCGGCACCTGTGCCCTCAGGGGGCGCTGCTGGGGTGGCTCTCCCGCTGGTCGCTGCTCAACCGGCGGGTCAGCCAGTCCTGCAACTACTGTGGCCGCTGCCGTGAGGTGTGTCCGATGGGGGCGATCCCCAAAGAGCCGCACGACACCAGCTATCAGGACTGTCACTTCTGCCTGACCTGCGAATCCGCCTGCCCTCAGAGGGCGATCTCCTTCGGCATCGGTCCCCTGGCCTGGGCGCACTGGCAGGTGAGACGGAGGGAGCGGGGCGGTGTCTCCGCGGCGAGGGGCAAAGCGCACGGCTTTGCCGGCGCCTATGTGCCGGCCGAGCGGACGCGCGCCGAGCAACTGCTCGGGCTTCGGGTCGGACGGCGGGGCCTTGCCGGCGGGCTGGCCGCAGGCGTTGGCGCGCTGGCCCTCTGGCCGCTCCTGCGGCTGACCCCCACGAAAGCGCTCATTCGGCCGCCTGGCGCACTGCCGGAGGCGCAGTTCGTGGACGCCTGTATCCTCTGTCAGGAGTGCATCCGCGTATGCCCGACCCATGGCCTCAAGCCGGCGTTCCTGCAGGCGGGGCTTCGCGCCTTTGGCACGCCGTATCTGGTTCCGCGCGAGGGCGGCTGCCACCTGAACCGCAACTGCCCTCATCTGTGCGCCAAGGCCTGCCCGGTCGGGGCGATCCGGCCGATTGCCCCCTCGGAGATGAAGGTCGGGCTGGCTACTGTGGACCGCCGGGTTTGTCTGGCGTGGGATCAGGGGGCCCGGTGTCTTGTATGCGTCGAGGCCTGCCCTAACGACGCGGCGATCCCCCATCAGGGCCGCGTGACCGTGAATCCGCTCAGGTGCACTGGCTGCGGCATCTGCGAGCAGGTCTGCCCCGTGCAGGGGAGCGCCATACACGTGGTGCCTCTCGGCGAGCGCGCGTGAGGGGCGGTGCTGCCGGCCTTTTGAAAGCCTGGGCCCTACGGGAGACGATAGGCCAGGACGCTCCCGTCCTTCTCCCCGACGTACAGGTCCTTTCCGAGAAGGAGCGGGGAGCCGGACGGCCAGTCCCCCGTGTCGATGCGAGCGACAAGTTCGCCCGTCGAGGCGTGGAGGACGTAGAGGTGCGGGTCAGCGGTCGCGACGAAGTAGAGCCTGCTGCCGTCGAGAGCTGGAGCAGTGGTCAAGAAGCTCTCCCCTCGGTACTGCCACTGCAGCTCGCCCGTATCCGCCGAAAGCGCGTATAGGTCGTGGCTGGCCGAGGCGAGGTAGAGCACGTCGGTGCCGATGGCGGGCGGGGCGTATATCGAGTCCCCCGTGGAGTAGTGCCAGAGCTCGTCGCCGGTCCGCGGGTCCAGGCAGTACAGACGGCTGTCGTTGGCCCCGAAGTAGAGGCGGCCGCTGGCGAAGGCGGGCGTGGACTCGACCGGGGCAAGGGCGGTAAAGCGCCAGCGCTCTGCCCCCGTTCTCGCGTCAACGGCGACTAGCTCGTGGCTGAGCGAGCCGACGTAGACCGCCTCCCCCGCCACGAGAGGCCCGGCATGGACGGGCTCACCGGCGACAAAGGCCCAGAGCAGGTTGCCGTCGGCGCGGGCGAGGGCGTACAGGTTTCCGTCGGTCGAGCCGACGTAGACGACATCGCCTGCCGCGGCGGGAGAGCCGAAGATGGGTCCCGCGGCACGGAATCGCCATGCCTCGCGCCCGTCGGCGGCCGATAGGGCATAGACCGTCCCGCTCTCATCGCCAAAGATGATGAGGGGCTGTTGGCTCTCCCCCGTGTACAGCGGAGCCGAGACGACCGGCCCCTCGGCGGCAAAGTGCCAGCGCTCGCTGCCATCCTCTGCAGCCAGCGCGTAGAGCGAGCCTCCCTGGGTGGTGGCAAAGATCGTCTCCCCCGAAGCTGAAGCTGCCAGGCCACTGATGGCCTGGTCCTCCAGGAACGACGCCCAACGCAGGGCCAACCCCCCGGGAAGCGCGGCTTGCCCCGCGGGCGGGGCCGGCAGGCCCAGCTCGCCGGCCAGCGCCGTGGCCCGCGCGACGTCGCCGAGGTCGACATAGAGGTCGAGAAGGACTTGCTGCGCGTCGCGGTCCTCGGGCACGTGCCGAAGGTACTGGTCATAGAGGCGCGCGGCGGACCGCCGACGGCCCTGTGCCGTGTAGCTCGCGGCAAGCCGGGCGAGGGCGGGCGCGTACGAGGGGTCGGCCTGGTAGGCCTGACGGTAGGCGAGGAGCGCTTCGGCCGGTTTGCCCTCCTGCGCCAGCTGTTCGGCCCGATGGTAGAGCCGCTCGGACCGTGAGAGGAGCCGCAGCCTGCGCAGGTCGACGTAGCGGTTGATCACGGATCCGCAGCCGCTGGTCGTGAGCAGCCCGACCAGCGCCAGAGCCACCAGCCCTCCGTACAGGGTCCTCGCCACTGTTGCCGTCGCTCCTTTCAGGCGATGCGTGTGCGGAAAGCATATCCGGAGAGGGGAGTGTTGTCAAAGTACGTCCGACGGCTTGCCGCGCCGTCCGGCATGCGGGAGGGGTGCAGCTCAGCTTCGGGCAGCTCGCGTCCGGTGACGTTGTGACCGGCCGCCCCGTCCCCTCCCCAGGCGGACGCCGGGGCGTCCGCCTGGGGAGGGGAGAGATGACTGAAGTGGGGTGTTTGGCGGCGGGGCCTTTGCATCAACAGTACGGACAACCCTGTCCCGAAGGTGGTCTATACCCTGCGGCAGTGTCTCCTTGTCCGCGCTCTGCAGGTGTGCTACAATCTCGCCGAGGAGGCCTGTGAGATGCATCGGCTGATCTTCATGGGGACCCCCGAGTTCGCAGTCCCCTCGCTGCGGGCGCTGCATACCGGCTATGACGTGGCGCTGGTGGTGACGCAGCCGGACCGGCCGGCGGGGCGGGCGCGCGTGGTGACGGAGTCGCCGGTCAAGGCTGCGGCGCGCACGCTCGGCCTGCCGATCTTCCAACCCGAGTCGTTGCGCGGCGAGCGCTCGGTGGCGATCCTCCGGCAGGTGCAGCCGGAGGCCATTGTCGTCGTGGCCTATGGCGAGATCCTGCGGAGGGACGTCCTCGCCATCCCTCCCCGCGGGTGCGTAAATGTGCACGCTTCGCTGCTCCCACGGCACCGAGGAGCGGCGCCCATCGCGGCGGCGATCCTTGCCGGCGACGCGGTCACCGGGGTGACCATCATGCTGATGGATCAGGGGATGGACACGGGCCCGATCCTGGCCCAGGCCGAAGAGCGGATTCGGCCCGACGATACGACCGCCTCCCTGAGCGCGCGGCTCTCCGAGCTCGGCGCGCGACTGCTCATAGAGGTGCTGCCCCGCTGGCTCGAGGGCGAGCTCCTGCCCCAGCCGCAGGATGGGTCGCTGGCGACCTATGCGCCGCGGATCACGAAGGAGGACGGTCTGATCGACTGGACGCAGCCGGCCGTCGCCATCGAGCGGCAGGTGCGGGCCTTTGACCCCTGGCCGGGCGCGTACACCTTCTGGCAGGGCCGGCGTCTCAAGATCACACGGGCGGCGCCCCTCGTGGGTTGGTGTGGACCTGAGGTTCCGGGCACGGTCATCGAGGTTCCTGAGGGCGTGGCGGTTGCGACCGGCGAGGGGGCGCTGCTCCTCGGGCAGCTTCAGCTCGAGGGCCGGCGCTGTGTGGACTGCGCCTCGTTCCTGCGGGGTCAGCCAGGGCTGATCGGATCGGTTCTGGAGAGCGCGGCGGAGCGTGTCTAGGCTGACTTGTTGTGTTGAGCTGGGGCGGATGGAGTACCTGGCCGCGCTCGACCTGCAGCACCGCGTGGTGGCGGCCCGGCAGGCGGGGCGCGTGCCAGACGTGCTGCTCCTCGTCGAGCACGATCCGGTGATCACCCTGGGGCGCCGCGGGGACCCGGCGAACATCCTGGCGCCGGCGGAGGTGCTGGCGCAGCTCGGGATTGCGGTGCACAGGGTGGAGCGCGGCGGCGACGTGACCTATCACGGGCCGGGGCAACTCGTGGGCTACCCGATCGTCTCCCTGAGCGAGCACGGGCTTGGGGCGGCCGATTTCATGCACCGGCTCGAGGACGTGCTGATGGCGGCGCTGGGCGATCTCGGCCTCGAGTCAGGGCGCCGGCCGGGCATCATTGGCGTGTGGCTGGGTCAGGGCAAAGTCGCAGCCCTGGGCGTCCGCATCGAGCGCGGCGTGACCTACCACGGCTTTGCGCTCAATGTTTCCACCAATCTGGAGCACTTTCGGCTGATCGTCCCCTGTGGCCTGCGGGATGGGGAGGTCACCTCCATAGAGCGTGCCCTTGGCCGCCCGGTGGAGTGGGCCGAGGTTGCCCGCGCAGTGCGCCGCCGCTTCGCCGAAGGCTTCGGGGTGGAGCTGCAGGACCTCACCCTGGCCGAGCTCGAGCGGGGCCTCGCCTGAGTGGCTCATGGCGGGGCCTCCCCGCCGTGAGCTGTGGCACCGGCCATACCCCTTTCGTGCCCTATCCCTTCCTCTCCAGACAGCGAGCAGCCACGGCTTCGAGTTGGCGCAGCTGGCTCGCCGTAATGCTGGCACCATCTGCTTCGATGACGGCATGCGGCAGGTCGCTCGCGAGGCTGGGGCCGTGTGTCACGGCAGTGGCGATGCTGGCCGGGGTGCAGTTGAAGGCGCCGATGTTGACATAGCCGTCAAACACGCCCTCGCCTAGCGACACTAGGTAGCGGCCGGCCGTCATAGGAGCCTCGGTCCAGCCGTTGCAGGACACGCACCGGTGCCCGGCCCGCAACACCTCGCGGTAGTGGATATCCGCGCCGAAGGTCAGTCCCGACGGGGCGAGGATTGCCCGCCAGCGGTGGTCGAGCCACTCAAGCATTGCCACGTGCAGGGCCGCTCGCACGGCCTCGAGCCTCGGCCGGCCCCCGGGCCGCAGCACTCCCGCCAGCAGGGCGCGTGGGGAAAACTGCTCGTCCGGGTTGGTGTAGCCGAGGGCAAGGCCGCGGCGCACGACGGGCTCGGTCTCGTACAGGCACAGGAACTCGCCTATGTCGCCGGTCTTGGCCAGAATGCCGCGCGCCTCGAGGTACTCGCGCACCTGCCTATCCACGAAGATGCGGTTGATGCCGCTGAAGAGGAGAACCTTGGGCGCCTCTGCCACCGGGCGGCGTAGCGGGATGCGTGCCAGCTCGCGGGCCGCCCGTCGCAGCTCCATCTCGGCGGCCACGAGGCCGCGCTCGGCGCCGGCGATGACCCGGTGCTCTACCTCATCCAGCATCCGCAGCGCTGCCGCCGGGTCCTGTGCCAGGCAGCACACAGAGGAGCGGGCCTCGCCGAGGAGGTCACCGAGGATTCCGGCGGCGCCGACCGACAGGGCGACCTGCTCACCGCCGCCGAGATAGTTGTTGGCGCTCCTCGGCCAGACCGGGAAGGCATTTCGCGCGCCGAGGCGCCGGAAGATGAGCGCTGCGGCGTCGAACCAGTTGCCGATCTGGCAGGGGCCCTCCTGCTCGAGCAGGTGAAAGAGCGTAACTTCGTCGGGCGGGCGTGTCTCCAGGTAGAGCACCGCTTTGCCCATCATCGACAGGAAGGGCAGGCACTCGCGGCCTGAGCAGACCCTGCGCGCTGCCTGAAGGACGCGGGCGTTGGTGAGCGGCGTGGTTACTGCTTTCCAGCCCTGTCGGCCATAGAGGGACACGAAGAGCCGGGAAGTCGCCGGCGGCGTATCGGCGAGCAGAACGTGCCTGACCCGGGGAGCGTCGAAGCCAAGCTTCTCGCCAGCATCTGTTATGATGCGAGGCTTGCGCCCCGCGTAGTCGATGCGGCCCGCCCCGTCGGGCTGTTGAGAGAGCTCGAGGGCGCCATCGGGTTGGCCGGCCCTGCTCCCTGCCTCGATGATATCTAGAAAGGCCCCTATCCGGGTGTCGATGCCCGCGTCGGCCGTGTGTGAGTCGATCTCCAGGAAGCAGAAGGGCCTGCCCTCGAGCTCCCTGCGCAGGCGGTGATAAAAGATCGCGTCCGGGTTGCAGGAGAAGCAAGAGAGACAACAGACATAGGTATCGTCGTGCTCCCGGGCGTAGCGGACGGCCGACAGGTTCACCTGGGTAAAGTGCCACACGTCACGCTCAGTCACGGGCGGATCGAGAGGCAGGAGGTCTGCAGGCACCACGTGGAAGCCGCGGCTCGCGATCTTGCGCGGCAGCGACAGGTTGACGCCGGAGGTGTAGGCGAGGTAGGGGCGCCCTACCAGGATGACCTTGGGACCCTCGAGCTCTGCCAGCGCTTTCTGGCCCTCTTCATGGTAGGTGTGCTCAAAGGCCTGCTGGTGGGCCAGTGCCTTTGCGACGGCGGCCCGCGCTGTCGACTCCGGAACGCCCAGCCTGACCGCCATACACACGATCTCGGCCGTCGTTGTCTCAAGGAGGTGGGAAGCCAGGCCGATCTCGGGCGTAAGTATGCGCTCGGCCTGGCCGGCGAAGAATGCCTTGATGACGGAGGCCGAGTCGGCGGTGAAGGAGCAGGTGTAGGCGTGCGCGTGCCCGGCCGGGATGGCAAACTCGCGCACCTGCGGAAGGAACACCCAGTCTACTCCCCGAGCCAGCAGGTCATCGACGGCGGCGTGCAGGAGCTCGGCGGGGTAGCAGAAAGGCGCATGCGTGCTTCGTGAACCCTTCCCGGGCCGAGAGAGGACGACCTCAAAACCTAGCTCGCTCAGGAGCATGGCATAGAAGGGATAGAGCTCGTGGGTAGTGAGTGCCAGCGGCAGGCCGACTCGCCCCCGCGGCTGAGAGGGCCGCGGCGGCGAGAAGGCCTCGAACATGAGCCTTGTGCGCAGGCTCACCAGGTCCTTCCCCTCGCGGCGCCGCAGGCGCCCGGGCCGGCGCTGCATCTCCCAACGTGAGCACAGGCCGCCGAAGGGGTAGGTCTCCTCACCGATGCGGATGCGCTGCACCTCACAGCGGTTCTCGCACGCGTTGCAGCGAAAGCTCCCTTCGGCTTTCATATGGAGGCTCTGCAGCCCACCCAGCGAGCGTGGCTGTGCGCTGACCCTGCCATCATCGAGGAGGTCGCGGGCCATGAGTGCTGCCCCTATGCACCCCATCAGCTCTGGATTCGGGGGGACGATCACGCGGCGGCCGCTCAAGGAGGCGATGGCCGGCGCGACGGCTGGGTTGAGTGCGACCCCGCCCTGAAGGAGAACCGTCTGGCCGATGTGGCGTGTGCCGACCACGCGGGAGAGATAGTTGCTGGCAATCGAGTACACCAGGCCGGCCAGGATATCCCGCTGGTCGGCGCCGCCCTGCAGTGCCGTGCGCACTTCCGAGTTGATAAAGGCCGCACAGCGCTCGCCGAAGGCGAAGGGGGCGGAGGCCTCGAGCGCCAGCAGGCCGATCTTGTCGACGGGCACTCCCATGTCGGATGCGGCAGCCTCCTCGAGGAAGCTGCCGGTGCCCGCGGAGCAGCCATCGTTCATGGCATAGTCTATCGGAATGCCACCCTGAAGCGAGACGAACTTGCTATCCTGCCCACCGATCTCAAAGATGGTATCGGCATCGGGGTGAGCCTGCCGGGCCGCGCGGGCGTGTGCCAGAATCTCGTTAAAGCTCAGGCAGCCGCCCAGCGAGACGGAGACCAGGTCGCGCCCGGACCCTGTGACGGCGGTCTGGATGACCTGAACCGGGCACTCGCCAACCTGGCGGGCGATCTCGGCGAGGCAGCTGGCGGCGGCGTGCACCGGGTTGCCATACGTGCGCAGGTAGATGGAGGCAACCAACCGCCCGCTCTCGGCCTCGATCAGCGCCGCCTTGGTGGTGGTGGACCCGGCGTCGAGCCCGAGGATGGCCTTCATGCCCGGAAACGGCTTCAGCAGGCTGCCCGGCGCGAGGCGGGTAACGTGGGCCGCGAACCCGGAGAGCGCAGGCTGCGTCTCGAATCGATGGCCGTTGCCGGTGAGCAGGCAGTCAAGCAGGGGCCTGTCTGCGGTGCCGTGCCCCTCGGCAGCGATGGCAGCGCCGTAGGCCTCGAGATGGGCGCTAAGCGGGAGCGTGTCGATGCGGCTCTGAGGGAGGAGTTCGCGAAGCGCGTCGACCAGGAGATCGTTCAGTGCGAGGCCGCCCGCTACCAGGATGTGACCAAGAGGCCAGGACGCCGAGACTGCGAGGGCGTGGATTCTCCCTGCAAGGTCCACGACCAGCGTGTGGGCGATGTCCGCAGGGGCACACTCTCCCTTGTTCAGCTTGTGCGTTGCGTCCGACTTGATGTGAACCGAGCAACGGGCAGCCAGCGCGACATGACGGCCCGTGCGCGCTTCGCGCAGACCTGCCTCGAGGTCCAGCCCCATGCGGCCAAGCTGCTGCACGATGAACTCCCCGCTGCCGGCGGCACAGCGGCTGCTGGAGATGATGTTGCGGATGCGTCCATCCTTGAGGCAGTAGACCACAAAGCTCTCGCCGCCGAGGGAGAGGACAACATCCGGCGCGAGCCCGAGCGCCTGGAGCGCACGCTCCACACAGACCGATTCGGGCAGATAGGGCAGGTCAAAGACTGAAGGGGCGAGCGGACCACTGACGGTGACCCTATCGCCCTGGCCGTCCCCGTTCGCGGCAAGCAGCGACTGTATGGCGCCGCGCAGATCGCCCCCGTGCCGCCTTGACTGCGCCGAGACCCTGCCGCTCTCGTCGATTCGCACCCTGCGAACCGTCACCGACCCGAGATTCCAGCCTTCGCGGATCATCAGGGCCACCTTTCTTTGCCGCCGTGCAACCACACCGACACCGAAGGCACCCCGTCGGCGTGTCCTCTGGTGACCACCCGCCGGGATCGCTCCGCCGCGATGCACAGATGCGGCCCGCTCGAGGATGCCTCTCCCTCATAGCCTACCGCGGCTGCGGCGGGCAGACCAGTGGCCTCAGGTGGGCAAGGGGTGGGAAAGAAGGCCTGGCTCTAGCTGGGCCCCTGGGCCTCGAGAGGGCCCATTTCGCTCCCGGCGGTGGCGTGGTATAATGAAGTCAAGAGCGGGTTGCTCTCCAGAGGAGGCGCGATGACAACGGGCTCTGTCACCCGGACTCGCTCGGCTCCTCGGACCCTGCGGATGCTCCAGCAGGTCTGGCCGGTAGTGGGGGCGGTTTTGCTGTGTGGGTTCGTGTGGGGCATCGCGCTCTGGTCCATTGGCGGTCAGGTGGGCCGCCCGTTCCCCGGCTTCCTCTACAACCCTTCGCGAGTCGTCAGCGGCTTTACACCGCCGGAGTTTACAGGACCGCAAGCCGGTCTCCGTCCCTGGGACCGGATTGTGGCGGTGAACGGACAGCACTGGCGTCAGATGCCCCGGCTGGTGCAAGAGGCGGGCATTGGCGGGACCCTGATCTACACCGTGGACCGGGCCGGGCAACGCGTCGATGTTGCGGTGCCGACTATGGAGTTCACTCCCGGCATCATGGGCCGCTTCCTGCCAAGCTACTTCGTATCCTCCTTCATCTTCGTGGCGATTGGCGTCTTTGTGTACCTGCGCAATCCCGGAGAGCGGCTCAACCGATACCTGCTGGCCTATCTTCTGGTCTGGGCCATTGGCGGGGGAGTGGTATGGGAGAGCTATCTCAGCCAGCGAAAATGCATGGCCTACCTGCTGGCACCGTACGCCGTTACAGCGCCGGTGGCCGGATGGGTCTTCTTCTGGAGCTTTCCTGCCGACCGTACCCGCCGTCGGTTTCTCGCCCGCTGGCCGCTGATCCAGGCCATAGTAGCGTTGGGCGCTGGTGCCATTCTGACCATGCTTGCGGTGCGCGTGCTGGCCGATGCTTTCGACCGGCAAGGTCTGTGGCGTCTACTGGTATGGCTGGAGGGCTGGCCTTACTACATCATCTTTGCACTGGGCTCGCTTCCGATGAAGATCTTGCCTCTCGTCGAGATTGCGATGCGCAATCGGGCGCGTCTGGTGCGGCAGCAGGCGGTCACGATGATCGTGGGCCTGGTAATTGGGCTCGCGGGCTGGTATGCGTTCGTCTGGACGCCCGCTGCCATCCACACCCGGCCAGTAGCCGACACGCCATGGGGCGGGCTGATCCCTGCTGTCTACCCGCTGTCGGTCGGCTATGCGGTCCTGCGCTATCAGCTGTTCGACATACGCGTGGTGGTGCGCAAGGGGCTGGTCTACTCGCTCGTCACTGCGACGCTGACGGCGGTATTCGTGCTGCTGGCGCTGGCGACCGGCCGGGTCTTCCAGGCCCTCACGGGGGAGCCGTCGTTCCTGGTGATGCTCTTCCCGGCGCTCCTGGTTGCCTTCCTCTTCCAGCCCGTGCGCGAGCACATTCAGAGCTTTGTGGACCGTGCCTTCTTCCGCCGGGAGTACGAGGAGCGACTGGCCTTGACCGCCTTCAGCCGGGGCCTTGCCACCCTGCGTGAGCGCAGTGAGGTCGTGCGCCTGGTGTGCGACACGGTGACCGAGACGCTCGATGCGGCAGAAGCCAACGTCTGGTTACCGGGTGGCGACCGCTGCACGGCGACTGGCGCCGGGGTGGAGCGCGAGTTTGCCGCCGGCAGTTCACTGGTGGCCTGGCTTGAGCGCGAGCAGCGGCCGCTGCGGCCACGGCCCGAGGAGGTCTCCCCCGCTGTAGAAGAGCTGCGTCGTACGGGTATGGTGCTCGCTGTGCCCCTCCCGCTTGGCAGCAGGCTACTGGGGATCCTGGTGCTGGGGGAGAAGCGCTCGGGAGAGCCTTACAGCGATGCTGACCTCGAGCTCCTGGCAGCCCTTGGGTCGAGCGCGGCCCTCGCCCTGGAGAATGCGCGTCTGCACGAGGAACGCGTGGCCATCCTGCGCGAGCGATTCATGCAGGTCGCCGCCGTGCAGGAGGAGGAGCGTCGGCGGATTGCCCGTGAACTCCACGATGGGGTCGGGCCATCGCTGGCGAGCCTGAGGATCCGCCTCAGGACTGTGCACAAGCTCCTCGACCGGCAGCAGAGCCCCTTGGCGGCCGAGGTACAGGAGCTGGCCGATCAGGCACAGGCCAATATCCGCGATATCCGGCGCCTCATCTACGATCTGCGACCGGCGGCCCTCGAGTTCGGCCTGGTTGCTGCCTTGCGGGAGCATGTAGCTCGCTACGAACAAGACCAGGGCATCCGGGTGGATCTGATGGTGCCCAGCGATACCCCGCCCCTGGCAGCTGTGCTGGAAGCCGCACTCTTCCGCATCGCGCAGGAGGCCCTCGCGAACGTCGCCAGGCATGCCCGGGCGGGAAGAGCCCGCGTTGCTCTGTCGTGCGACGGAGGCCACGTCACCCTATCGGTCGCCGACGACGGACAGGGTTTTGATGCCGAGGCGGTCCGCGACGGCAATCACCTCGGGCTCTGGAGCATGCAGAAGCGGGTCGAGCAGTTCGGTGGATCGTTTCGGGTTGAGAGCCGGCCGGGTCAGGGCGCGCGCATCACGGTGACAATCCCCCTCGAGGGAGCGCCTGGCGATGCGGGCCGGACAGGAGATGGCGATGGACAGGATCGGCGTGCTGATCGCGGATGACCATACCCTTTTCCGTCGAGGGGTGCGCAAGATGCTCGAGGCCGAGGATGACATGAGCGTTCTGGGCGAGGCCGCTACGGGGCGCGAGACGCTGACGTTGGCCCGCGAGCTGATGCCCGACGTCATCCTTATGGACATCCAGATGCCCGAGATGGATGGGATCGAGGCCACCCGCGTCCTGCATCGCGAGATGCCCCACATCGGTATCGTCTTTGTGACCATGCACGCCAACGACGAGTTTGTGTTCCGCGGGCTTCAGGCGGGCGGTCGCGGCTACATCCTCAAAGATGCCGATCCGGAGACCATGCTGCGGGCCA
This sequence comes from Anaerolineae bacterium, assembly GCA_023511475.1. GTDB lineage: Bacteria > Chloroflexota > Anaerolineae > SpSt-313 > SpSt-313 > SpSt-313. Next base: position 1,032 of record JAIMBM010000012.1, on the reverse strand, counting down.
TCCGCGCCGTTGCACACGGGGAATCGCTCCTCGGCGCTGCCATCGCACAGAAGGTCATGCGCCAGTTTGCCGCGCTCGACAGAGCCCCGACCCCTCTGCTGGACAAGCTGACTCCGCGTGAGACCGAAGTACTGAGGCTGATCGCCGAGGGGATGAGCAACAAGGAGATCGCCGCCCGCCTTGTGCTCAGCGAGAAGACGATCAAGAACCACATCAACAACATCTTCTCCAAGCTGCACCTCTACGACCGGACGCAGGCCACCCTCTACGCGATCCGTACGGGCCTGGCGAGGCCTTGAGGCTCATCCCTGAACCACGCCGGCTCGACCGCAGTCACCTCATAGATGCCCTTCACAGGGAGCAGCGGGGCTGCACTGAGCAGCAGGCGCATGGTCCCCTCCTCCTCTGCCTCCCACTCTGACAGGAGGCAATCCTCCTGTGGCACGATCCAACTGCGCAACCACCTCACGCCGCCGCCGCAGCTGTTGGCCAGTATGCCGCCCATCTCCAGCAGCTCTTCCTGGCTCCCTTCTGCGGGCAACTCGTGCACCACGATATAGGTTGCCATGGTGTCTTCCCTCCTCATCACGAGCTCCTCACTGACCCTAGAATAGCGCAGGTGTTTCGGGCGAAGGAGGGCCTCCGGGCCCAGAGGTGGCGGGAAAGAGGACCCACTGTTCCCCCTACGCATTATCCATGAGTTGGGCTGCACAGCATCGCGGCGCATTAGCCCTCCGGTGCCCATCCGGGGGACCACGTGCCGCTCACACCGGTGCTCGGAGCATGGCGAGCGGGAGCCGCGATGTGTTGCAGCTCCAGATTGCCCCCACCCCTACCCCTCCCCCTTTCAGGGTTCAGGGGCGGACAGCCTCCGTCTCCCTGTGCAGGCGTCAGGGTCTTCCATCGTCGAACCCCCACCCCTCGGGGCATTCCCTGCTTTGCCCACAGGGCAAAGCGGGGTTAAGCCCCTAACCCCGCCCCCGCCGCGGCGGGGGCGGGGAATCCAAATAAAGGGGGTGTGGCGGGGGGGGG
>JAIMBM010000119.1 GCA_023511475.1 Anaerolineae bacterium | reverse complement strand
TCCATCCAGGGCGGCGTTCTTATCTCCCTGGCCGGCTGACGGCCCCGGGCTGTCGTGAGGCCTGCTGCGCTCCTGGTACGGATCGTGCAGAGTGTTCAGCGGCGCCTCGCCCGAAAGTGGGTGGCAGATTGACAGAGCAAAGGGAGTGGCTCGGCCTACGGGACGACTCGCGCGAACCCTGCGCCCGGGTTGTCCGCCCGGGACCTCACCTGATGGACAGCGCGCGCTTCTACCTGCTCGCCCAGTCCACCAGCCTGGGCGCCTACGTGCGTGAGCAACTGGTCTTCTCCCTCTGCTCCTGGATCCCAGGGCTGGTCGGCATCGGCATCCGGGCCCTGCTCTACAGGCTGCTCATGCGGTGCGAGGGCTGGGTAGCCATCGAGGCAGGGGTGCGCATCTGTCAGCCGCAGAATATCACCCTCGGCACCGGCGTGTACCTCGACCACGGCGTATACCTCCATGCCTGCCCCGAGGGCATCGAGATCGGCGATCGCACCTATGTGATGCACCGCGCCGAGCTTCACGTGTACAACTTTCGTGGGTTGGAGCAGTCGCGCATCAAGATCGGCCGGCACTGTATCATCGGCGAATCCACGATCATCCGCGGCCAGGGCGGAGTCGTGATTGGGGACAATGTCATCATCGCACCGCATGTCCAGATCATGGCGGTCGATCACATCTTTGACGACCCCACCCGGCCGATCATCGAGCAGGGCATCCGGGCCCTCGGCATCGAGATCGAGGACAACGCCTGGATCGGATCCGGAGCCATCATCCTCGACGGCGTACGAATCGGGCGCGGGGCGGTCGTTGGGGCGGGGGCGGTAGTGACCCGCGACGTTCCGCCCCACACCGTTGTCGCGGGCGTCCCGGCACGGGTGCTGCGCCGCATCCGTCGGTCCCGCCCGGCCCCCCGTGAGATCGTGCCGGAGCACGAGCCCGCTGTACCCGTTGGCAGCCGAGGCAGGCTATGAGCAGGCTGTCGGTCGTGGTGCCGGTGTATAACGAGGAGGCAGCCATCGGTCACCTGCTGCAGCGCATCCTTGCCGTCACGGATGCCCTGCAGCAGGAGGCCGGCATCACCGAGCTCGAGGTCGTTGTCGTCGACGACGGGTCCACAGACAGGACGGCACACATCGTCGAGGCCCTCGCCCGCGCGCACAGCGGGCCAGCGGCTGTACGCCTCATCCGACACCCGGTCAACCTCGGCTATGGTGCCGCCCTTCAGACGGGCTTTGCGGCTTCCCGGGGCTCGCTCCTCGCTTTCCTCGACGGCGACCTGACCTATCCGCCCGAGTCGCTTCCGGCGCTCTGCCGGGCGGCTCAGCGGCCGGGGGTTCGCCTTGTCCTCGGCGACCGAATGACCGGCAGAGATTCCCACATGCCGCCAGAGCGGCGCCTCGGCAACGCTCTCTTCGCCTTGCTCACCAGCCTGCTGTGCGGCACCCGACTGGCCGACTGCTGTAGCGGCATGCGGGTGCTGCCCGCCCGGGCCTGGCAGCGGCTCGGGCCGCTGCCGACCGGCCTCGAGTTCAGCCCCAGTATGACGGTACGCGCGCTGCAGCGGGGCCTGGCGCTGGAGCAGGTCCCCATCCCCTACCATGAGCGCGTGGGCTCCTCCAAGCTCAAGGTCCTTAGAGATGGGCTCCGCTTCCTGGCGGCCATCGTGGGCGAGGCGTGGAGGTATCGGCCGGGGCGGGTCTGCTTCCTTGGCGGAGCGACCGGTGCCTGCCTGATCGGTGCAGGCGCGGGCCTGGCTCTGCTGGCACTGCAGCCGACATCCTACCTCCGCCTGGGAGCCGGCATTCTCCTCATTGCCCCGGCGCTGGGCGTGCTGACGTTTTTGCTGGCGCGAGGCGACCTGCACGCGAAGCCGCTTTCGCCGCCCCGCCTGGCCCTGCACCCGAGCGACGGAAGTGTCAAGTCCGAGGAGCTAACATCATGATCGGCGACCCGCTGCTGCATGCCATTCCCACTGCAAAGATGGCCGCCGACGACAGCCAGCGGCCGGACCTCCTGTTTGTGAACCCGCCATCTCCGGATGGCGACACCTGGATTCGCTGCCAACACCGCGCGGGCCAGCGGGCGCCCGATGGCACCGTGTGGCCCCAGACCGCCCTGGCGCAGCTCGCCGCGCTCTTCCCGGACCGGGAGGTCGCCATCCTCGATGCCGCGGCACGTCGCTCGAGCTGGCAGCAGTTCTCACTGGAGCTGGAGCGCCGCCCGCCGCGGTGGTACGTCACCCTGGTGGCAGGCCCGACGCTGGAGAGCGACCTGCTGGGCGTCGTCCTGGCCAAGCGAGCGGGAGCACTGACCGTGGCCTTTGGGCCCGCCGCCACTCCCGTTGCCATCGAGCTGCTGCAGCGGTGCCCGGCCCTGGACTTTGTGCTGTGTGGCGAGCCCGAGCTGACCCTGCGAGAGCTAGTCGATACGGTCGATAGCTGCGGACCCACATCGACACCGGATGCCTGGAGCTCCGACGATGGCCAGACCTGCCGTCGCGCCCGAGGCCTCACGGCGATCCGCGGGCTCGCCTGGCGGCGCGATGGAGAGCCCAGGCTCAACGCGCCCCGGCCCCTGATCCCGCGGCTCGACGACCTGCCCCTGCCCAGGCACGACCTCCTTCCACTAGCCGCGTATCGCGGGCCAGCCATCGAGGCTCCTGCAGCAATGGTCGGCACCGGGCGGGGCTGCCCGGGGCGCTGCTCCTTCTGCCTGAAGCACGTGACCTACGGCTACAGCGTCCGCCTTCGCTCGCCGGAGCACATCCTCAGCGAGCTCTGCTTTCTCGAGCGGTTGGGCGTCCGCCACGTCTACATGCAGGCGGACCTGTTCACAGTCTGCCGGGAGCAGGTTGCAGCCCTCTGCCGGCTGATGCTGGCCGAGGGCCTGCGGATCCCCTGGTCCTGTGCCTCGCGCGTGGATACCGTCGATGGCGAGCTGTTGCAGCTCATGGGGCGGGCCGGCTGTCGGCGGATCACCTGGGCCATCGAGTCGGCGAGCGATACACTCCTGTGGCAGAACGGCAAGGGCACGCGCGCCGATGAGATCGACCGGGCCATCGCCCTCGCGCGTGCCGCCGGAATCGAGTGCTGGGGCTCCTTCCTCATCGGCCTCCCCGGCGAGACGGACGAGACCGTCCTGCAAACCATCGCCCTCGCCAAGAGGCTGGCCCTCGAGCGTGTGACCTTTGAGCTGGCCGTGCCGCGCCCCGGCACACCCCTCTGGGCGCAGGCCGCCGGGCGAGGCTGGCTCCGGGACGGCAAGCACTGGGCCGATGCCGACGTCTGCGGACCGGCCATTCTGGACTACCCCTGGCTGCGAGCCACGAGATTGGAGCACTGGCTGGAGCGGGCCTATCGGGAGTGGGCGATGAGACCCGGCTCGCTCTGGAGCCAGCTACAGCATCTCGCGCCGACACGGGCGGCTGCATCGCTCGGTGTGAGCCTATCCCAGACCTGACCCCACAGCTGGCTGGTCAGGGGGAGGCAGAGCCGGGCTGGTGACCCCGTCGGCGCGCCCCGATACTCTGGTTGTCAGCATCATCCGCTCCCTGTCGGGCGCGGAGTACAGTGAGGCAGTCATTGAACACCGAAGCTGTTGACCAGGCCACGGGCCCGTCCGGGCCTGCTATCCTCATGCGCCGCCACTGGCGGCTCCTGTTGCTTGGAGTGGCGCTGCCCATGGTCATCGCTGCCAGTCTACTGGGTGCACAGCCCCAGCTCTACCGGGCGCGGGCAGTGCTGCTCGTCGGTTCCTCCCTGGAGAGCCTGAACCCGGGATCCTCTGTGCTGCAGGCGAGCAGCGGGCTCGCCCGTATGTACGCAGACCTGGCGCTTTGCCCGCGGGTCCTTCAGCCAGTGATCGACGAGCTACGGCTCCCCGTCGGCCCGGAGAGGCTGGCGCGTCACATCACCGCTGAGGCGCGGCCGGACTCGCCCGTGCTGGAGGTGAGCGCGACCGCCGGCCACCCGCGCACGGCCGAGGCCATCGCCAACGCTGTGGCAAAGGCCCTCATCCGGGAGGCGCCCGCCGCCAAAGAGGACGTGCAGGCCGAGATGGCTTTCACCGCCAGGCAACTCGAGCAACTGCGGAAAGAGGTCGCCAGCCTCGAGGACCAGCTGCGGATCGCCCGGGCCGAGGAGGCCTGGGGGCCGACTCCGGCCGGCCTCGAGGAATCGGGTCCGGATTCGTCCCAGCTCAACGCTATGCTGGATGCCCAGCGCGCCGCTTATGTCCAGTTGCTTGCCCTGCATCAGGCGGGGACGAGCAACGTGCTCACGTTGATCGATCCCGCCTCCGGCGCACAGCCAATCGACCGGCCGCTGGGGCTGATCCCGCTGGCGGGGCTGACGGGTCTGGTGCTCACCGCAAGCGCCCTCGCCCTCAGGCAGGGCCTTCGTGACCGGCTGTACTGGGATGGCGCGACCCGTTCCTGCCTTGGGCTGCCGGTGCTCGGCGCCGTTGGAAAGCTGCCCCCCGATGCTGCGCCGCTCTTCTACCGACACGACCCGACCTCGCCGGAAGCAGCGACGCTGCGAGATGTTGTCGCCTCCCTCTACCTCGGCGAGCCGGGCCGAGAGTGGCGGACGGTGCTGGTCGCAAGCCCGGGGGCCGGCGAAGGCAAGAGCCTGCTGGCCTCCAACCTCGCGCTGGCCTCCGCCGACCTCGGCTTCGACACGGTGCTGGTCGACGCCAACCTGCGCCATCCGTCGCTACACGACCTGCTGCAGATGCCCAACGACAAGGGCCTGGCCGATGTGCTGCGCGAGAGCGGCCTGAGGCCGCAGACGGCCCTGCGGCGCATCGCGCGCCCCGGCGGCCAGCCTCACCTTTGGGTGATCACCGCAGGACAGCCAGCGCCCTCGCTCTCGCTGGCACTGGGCTGGGGGCGCCTGCGAGACCTGCTGCGCCTCCTCAGGGCGCGGTACCGCTTCGTGATCCTCGATGGCCCGGCGGAGGCTATCGGGCCGGACGCCGGCGCCCTCGCGAGGCTCGTCGATGCCACCATCCTCATCCTCAACGATGGCTCGGCGCAGCGCGAGCAGGCGTGGCGCTGCCGGCAGGCGCTCGCGGAGCAGCCCGGCACCAGCCTCGCAGGCATCGTCTTCAACCGGGTGCGCCGCAGGGGCTCGATCATTCCGGTGCTGCCACAGCGGCCTCGGGAAGAGCCGCGGGCGGAGCGAGCCAGATCCACCCGTGCCCGGACTCGCCGGCCTGCGGGCCCCGGCGCCCGGGCGCGGCAGAAGGCGGCACCGGCGCGGTCGAGCCGCCCTTCGCCGAAGGTGGCCCGGCCGGCCGGGCCACCTCAGACCGAGGCACCCGAGCCGGTGCAGGCAACCCCGGCAACCTGAAGCTGGTAGGCGCGGTCCGTAGCCCGCCGTGGTAATAGCGCGGCGGGCCACGGGCCGCTCAGGGGCACGGCCATGCTACGACTGACCAGACTCGCCTATCTGACGCCACTGGCGCCGGTGCAGACCGACACCAGCTACTATAGCGAGGAGCTGCTCCCGCACCTCTGCCGGCACGCGCAGGTGGACGTCTACACCGATGACCGGCTCGCGGCGGCACAGGAGGTGGGCAAGGCTTACCGCCTGTACGGCTATCACGACCTCGTGCAGGCTGTCAGCTACGACCACCGGATCTACCAGCTCGGGAGTCACCCCGCGCACCTGCCTATCCTGCAGCAGTTCCTGCGCTATGGAGGTGTGCTGGTGCTCCACGACGCAGACCTCTCGGCACTGATCGGGGCCGGCCGCAACGGACACGGCGATGGCCAGGCACCACTCGACGGCGTCCGCCGCCCCGGCGGCCTGCGGCCCTTCCTTCAGATCGGGTACAACGCCCTGCTACACCAGCCGTGGGTCCCGCGCCGATGGCACCGCAATAGCTCCGCTCTCGAGCAGGCGGCAGGGATCATCGTGCACAGCCGCGCGGCGCGCCGGCACGTTGTGGAGCATTACCCACGGGCCAGGGTACGGCAGGTGCCTCTCGGGGTGCGCAGGCCTCCAGCCATCGACCCGCTTCAGGCGCGCCAGGCTCTGGAGCTGCCGCAAGAGGCGTTCATCGCGGTCTCGCCCGTGGAGTCGACTGGCAAGGGGGAGGTGACAGTCCTGCTGCAGGGGTTTGCACAGCTGCTCGAGCGCTGGCCCCAGAGCTGGTGCCTGCTGGTCGGCTGGTCACAGCCCGATAGCTCTCTCGCCACGGTGGCCGGCGCCGCAGGCGTGACTGACCGCGTGCGCGCGGTGCGCTGCCCGGACCTGGCCGCGCTCTACCGCTGCCTCGCGGCAGCCGACGTCGTGCTCTCCCTCGGGCAGACTGGGTGCGGGCACCTGCCCTCCAGCCTGCTGCGGGCGATGAGCCTCGGGCGGCCAGCGGTCGTCCCCAACTGCCCTCCGTACGACGAGTTGCCTGCGGACTGTGCGATCCGGGTCGAGCTCGGCATGGGGGCGCCGGCCCAGCTTGCCGCCACCCTGTGGGCAATGGCTGCCCACCCGGCCATGCGGCACTGGTACGGGCAGTGCGCGGCGCGCTATGTCCAGTCGGTGCACACGCCGGCGGCGACGGCACGGCACTACCTGGAGTTTCTCGAGCGCCTCAGCCTTCCCCACGATGCCGGGGAGCCGGGCATCGCCGGGCACCAGCCCGCCTGCGCCCCGCTCCACTCGAGGCCCTGACGGCGCAGCGGGCGATGCCCGGCACAAGAGGGTGCCACCCCGCTCGCACACCGGCCGACCTTGCATGGCAGGAATCCCCTGGCGGCCCCCCACCCCGGATTCTCACAGTTGCCTGCTCAGTGCCGGCAGTGCTATAATCCCGCGCGGCACTATGTGGAGGCCGCCCATGGAAGCCTGGCTGCGCAAATACCGCGGCTACCTCGCCCTCGCGCTCGTCGAGCTTGCTGTCCTCGGCGCCTTCTGGCACCTCCACCGGCCCGGCCCCGCCCCAATCGTGATCTCCGAGCCGAGCCCCCAGCCCTCGCGCACCCCCGGCCATCTCGTCGTCTACGTCAGCGGTGCGGTCGAGAGGCCAGATGTGTATACCCTCCCCGAGGGGAGCCGGCTCAAGGATGCGCTGGTGGCCGCGGCTGGCCCGCGCGACGATGCAGACCTCACCACCCTGAACCTGGCACAGCCCCTGCACGATGGCCAGCGGGTACACATCCCCGTGCTTGGCGAGACGCCCCTCCCCGAGCCAACCCCACCGTCGGCAGCCAACCCGTCGCCGGCCCAGCCCCGGCCCGGCGACGCCCTCAACATCAACGCTGCCTCAGCCGCAGAGCTCGACACTCTGCCCGGGATCGGCCCGGTGCTCGCCCAGCGGATCGTCGACGACCGCGAGGCCAACGGCCCTTACACCTCGGTCGATGATCTCGAGCGTGTACGCGGGATCGGCCCTTCACTCATCGAAAAGCTGCGTCCGCTGATCAGCGTACAGTAGAGGCGGCCTCCGACGGCGGACCTCAGGTCTCGGCCGCAAACTGCTCCGCTTCCAGCCGGAAGGACGGGGTATGGATCACGAGGAGTGACGCCACCTCGGGCCCAGTGTTCCGATAGTCGTACCACTCGCCCCTGGGCACGATCAGGAGATCGCCCTGCGTCAGCCAGTAGGTGATCTGCCCCACCTCGAACTCGACCAGACCGCTTAGGACGTAGCAGTACTGCTCCGAGCGGGTCGAACGCGCGCGACCATGCACCCCGCCCGGTTTCACCTGCACCAGGGCAACCGAGCTGCCGGCCCCGCGCCCCGGGTCATATCGCCAGATCTGGAGGTCACCGAAGGCGAAGGGCTGCGCATCACCGCGACGGATACATACGGCCTTTGACATGGCTAACCTCTATCTGGGGACACGCCATACCGCTCGGGGTCCAGGGGCGGACAGGCTGCTTTAGCCCCCGTCCCCCGGCCCTTGCCGGAGGGTACCCCATCCCCCCGTCCCCCTTCCCCGCCGCCTCGGCGGCGGGGAAGGGGGCGTCTCATGTTCTGGAGGGGGTGTTCGCGGGCGGCGAAGC
>JAIMBM010000118.1 GCA_023511475.1 Anaerolineae bacterium | reverse complement strand
AGCGGAGCCCGAAACCCCCGTTTCATTTCTCCCCTCCCCCAGGCGGACGCCGCGGAGCCCACCTGGAGGAGGAGAAGGGCTGGGGCAAAGCTCCACACCTTGCTGTCAGCGCGATCTGACCAAGAGCCCAAACTGGACCAGCACGCGGAGGCACACGCGGCACGGCTCTCAGGGTGCGGGCTCGAGGACGAGCCTCGCCCCGGCCTCTCGCTCCACCTCCTTCCGCTCGAAAAGCATCGGATGATAGCCCTTGCTGAACCAGGCTTCGATTTGGTCGTCGTAATGGGGGCTGACCGGATGGCCGGACTGGCCCGGCGCGAGCAGGCTCAGCGAGCGGCCCGGGTCTCCCAGGTCGACGATGAAGCGGTATGGGGGGCCGGTGAGCGTCTCGCCGCGCAGCTCTGCAGTGCTCGGTCCGGTCGCCCAGATCGTCGTCGCATCCCCCCCGACCGGGTATGGCCCGCGGTTGAAGAAGGGCGCCAGAAGCTTCGAGCGGCCAAGGAGGTGCTCGAAGGTCAGCCTGTGCAGGCGTCCCCAGGTCCAGTTGGCCATGTCTGGCCCCAACTCCTCACGGAGGCCCGCGGCGACCTCTCGCAGAGCCTCGGCGGCGAGCCGGTCCCGCGTCTGCGCGTCAAAGCCGACCTCCGTCGGATGGCTAAGGGCCCGCTCCACCCACTCCCAGGCCCGACAGCCGAGCATCGTCGTCTCGGCGAGCACGGGCGTTGGGCCCTTGCCCAGGTAGTGCGCCGTAAGGTCCCCGAGGCGCTCCTTCAGGGCCAGCTGGACAAAACGAGGGATGAACAGCTCGAAGAGCGCAGCTGCAACGCTCCCTTTGTCCAGCTGCCCATCCCACGCGCAAAAGACCTGCACGATGGATGTCAGCTCTCCGTCGGCTGGCTCGAGGCGGGCGAGGTGCGCAGCTACGGCCCGAGCGGCTGGCGAGAGCTGGTCGAACTGCATCTCCTGCACATAGCCGAGGTCGGTCCGCTCGCGGGCCTCGATGAGCTCTATGATGCGCTGCGCGCGGTCGCCGGTGCAGTGATCGTTGCCAAGCCAGTACGGGTAGTCGTCCCCCACCACGCGGTTATTGGCCGTGACGATATAGCCCTGTGGCGGATTGTGGAGGTGTGGCAGGTGCTCAAACGGGATGTAGCCCGTCCACTCGTACTCGCCGGTCCAGCCCGGCACTGGCACGCGGCCATCGCCCGCCGCGCGGATCGGCACCCTGCCCGCATGGCAGAAGCCGATGTTTCCCTCCGTGTCGGCGTACACCGTGTTCTGCACGGGGACCGACCAGTGCCGCAGCGCCTCGTAGAACTCGTCGCAGCTGCGGGCGCGGTCCATGCCATGGAGCGCGCGGATGATCGCATCCGGGTCGTGGCCCGTCCAGCGCAGGGCGAGCGGCTGCTCCCCCGCCAGATCGGGGGCGAGGGCGTTGATGATGGGGCCATGCCCGGTGATGATCACTTCCTCGGTGACGGTCTTCCCGCCCCGCACACGGATGGCCTCGTGCACCACCCGGGCATCGCGCCACTCCCCCCTGAGCTCGTACTGGACGCGGCCGTCCTCAAGGCGGCGCAGCCGCTCCATATAGAGGTCCTGGACGTCCGGGAAGCCATTGGTAAAGCCCCAGGCCACGTGGGCGTTGTGCCCGGCGACGACCCCGGGCACCCCGGGGAAGGTCACGCCGGTGACCTCCAGCCCGCCTCCCGAGAGGTGGTTCTCGTACCAGATGGCGGGTACCCCAAGGATGAGGTGCATGTCGTTAGCCAGGATGGGCTTGCCCGAGGCCGTGCGTGTGCCGGCGAGGACCCAGTTGTTCGACCCTATGCCTGGCACCGTGCCCAGCCCGCCGACGTCAGCCGCGCGGCGGGCCCGCCGCAGAGCCTCATCGCCGAGGTCAGAGTAGTCGGTCCCCGGAGGCAGAATGTAGGGACAGCGGTCGGGGTATGGGGGCTCGAGGGCGGCAGCCTCCTTCGCCCCGATCCGCGCGATCAGACGTGCCCGAAGGAGCTCTGCCTCCCAGTTGGTGGAGAGGTTCCAGCCCAGCACCTTGCCCCAGGACAGGCTATCGACTGCCGTCCATGGCTCGGGCTCGTAGCGCAGGAGGGTGAACTCGATGGGCAGCGGCTCCCGGGCCATGCAGGCGTTGACTCCGGCCACATAGGCCTCGACCCAGGCCCGCGGCTCGCCATCGAGGAGCGGCAGGGCGGCCTCTGCAGCCCGGCGCAGGCCAAGGATGCGCACCCAGCGGTCGAGCGGCAGTGCAGCCTCCCCCAGCACCTCTGCGAGCCGCCCCGCGGCCAGGCGCCGCGACCAATCCATCTGCCAAAGGCGCTCCTGGGCGTGAACATAGCCCTGGGCAAACATCACGTCGTGGACACTCTGCGCGTAGATATGGGGCACGCCCCAGCGGTCTCGGAGCACCTCCACGACACCCTCCAGGCTGCGCAGGCGCAACCTCCCCGACACCCGCGGCAGTCGGCGCCGGCCGAGCCAGGAGAGTACGGTGCCAAAGATGGGAGTCAGGACGGACGAGCGAGCAGCCATCTCACCGCCTCCTTTCGCCAGCCCAGGGCGGGCCATCATGGCTCCAGGCTTCTTCTTACATCATAGCACAGAAGGGCCCCCTGCCGCCAATGGCGCGCTCGCGCGGGCGTTGGCGCCGCTGTGGCCCCCTGCCCTGACCCCGCGCCCGCCGCTTGTGCGGCGGGGAAGGGGGTCGGGGGGATGGGGCACTGCCCCTCGAATGCGTTGGCCCCGCCTGTAGGGCAACCTGTCCGCCCCTGAACCCCTCCCCCAGGCGGGCACGACGCGCCCGCTCGGGGACGGGGTGCGGGGTGGAGGCAACACCGCAGTGGCAGGCGGCGCTCCCAGGACGCGAGCCTGAACAGTCACCATCAATCCTCGACTTGCCACCGTTGCTGATCTGCTGTATCATAGCCACAACTCGGCGCGGCCCGGACTGGTGGTCGGGGCCGCGCCTCTGCATGGAGCGTCAGGACCCTGACGGAGCATCGCCGCCGGCCGAGGGGATGCCTGCTCGGGTCCGCATGCCTTGCTGTCATCGCCGAGAGGGGACGAGGAGGAGTGGAGCATACCCGCCGAGCGCAGGCTCCGCTGAAAGCAAGCACCGCCGTGGGCCGCCGGACCATGATCGCCCTCTATAGCACCGCCGCGGTTCTGTACTGGATCTCGCTCTACCTGTACATGCCCACCCTGCCCGTCTACTGTGAGAGCAGGGTGGAGGATCTGGCCGTCGTGGGCGTGATCCTCTCTCAGTATGGCCTGTGGCAGGCGGTGATCCGACTGCCGCTGGGCATCACGGCCGATTGGCTGGGGCGCCGCAACCCCTTCATCATCGCCGGCCTGGCCCTCGGCGGGATTGGCGCCTGGACGATGGCTACGGCCACCGGCGCCCGAGGCCTCATCATCGGCCGGGCCATCACAGGCCTTGCAGCCGGCACCTGGGTGCCCATGGTAGTGGCCTTCTCCAGCCTCTTTCCTGCCGAGGAGGCGGTCTGGGCCAGCACCCTGCTCACCTCCGTCGGCACAGCCGGCCGCGTGCTCGCGACCTCCGTGACCGGCCCCCTCAACCACCTGGGCGGCTACGCCCTCGCCTTCCACCTCGCAGCAGCCGCCGCCCTCCTCGGAATCCTGGTCACGCTGCTGGCGCGAGAGGAGCGCGTCGCCCCACTCCCGCCCTCAACTGCGGGGATCGTCCGGCTGATCGCTCGTCGCGACGTGCTTCTCCCATCGCTGCTGGCTGCCGTCGCGCAATACGCCAACTGGGCTGCCACTTTCGGGTTCCTCCCCATCCTGGCGAGCGAGCTAGGGGCCACAGGCGTCACTCTCAGCGTGATGGTCAGCCTGAACCTCGGGCTCCTCCTTGCGGGCAACCTGCTGGTCGCGGCCATCGTGGCTCCGGTCGGAGCCCATCGCCTGGTATACGTGAGCTTTGTCCTGATGGCGTTGGGCATCGGCGGCGCTGCTGCCGCGCCCTCCCTCGTGTTGCTCATCCTGTTCCAGCTGCTCATCGGCCTGGCACAGGGCATCAGCTACCCAGTCCTTATGGGCCTCAGCATCCAATACGTCCGCGAGGGCGAGCGCACTACCGCCATGGGGCTGCACCAGGCAGTCTACGCCGTAGGCATGTTCTCAGGTCCGGCGCTGAGCGGCGCCCTCGCCAAGGCCGTGGGCATACGCCCGATGCTGGCCGGCACCGCCATCGTTTCGCTTCTCATCGGCCTCGCCATGACCCGCTGGCTAGGCCAGCCCGCGAGGTCTCACGAAGGAGACGGATAGACGGAGCCATCGCCGGGCATCGGAGGTTCTCCACTTGCACGAAAGGAGCACCCTGTGATGTCGCGACCCGGCTCCCGTTGCCCACTGACGGCCTGCAGCAGCGTTTGCCGGCGCCTGCTCGCCCTCATGCTAGCCCTGCTGGTGCTCGCCGGGTGCCGCCAGGATTCCGACACGGTCGTCGTCTACACCTCACGCGACCAGCTCTACGCCGAGCCGATCCTCCGCGCGTTCGAGCACGAGACCGGAATCCAGGTGCAGGCAGTGTACGACACCGGCGCCACCAAGACCGTCGGCCTGACCAACCGCCTGCTGGCCGAGAAGGACCATCCCCAGGCAGACGTCTTCTGGAACTCGGAGGTCGCCCGCACCATCCGCCTGCAGCGTGCAGGTGTGCTGGCATCTTATGTCTCCCCGCAGGCCACGACTATCCCCGCCCGCTTCAAGGACCCGCAGGGGTACTGGACCGGCTTCGGCGCCCGGGCCCGCGTCATCATCTACAACACCAGGATGCTCAGCAAGGAGGCGGTCCCTACCTCCCTCTTTGAGTTGACGGACCCACGCTGGCGCGGCAAGGTCACTTTCGGTCAGCCCATCCTTGGGACGATGGCCACCCACAACACAGCCCTGTTCCTTGTGTTAGGTTCCGAGCGCGCGAGCAGCTTTTTCCGTGCCCTCCGCGCGAATGATATCCTCGTGATCGTCGGCAACACAGCCGTGCGCGATGCAGTGAGCCGGGGGGACGTCCCGCTGGGCATCATCGATACCTCGGACGCCTACGAGGCGATGGCCGATGGTGCGCCGGTCGACATCGTTTTTCCCGACCAGGACGGTATAGGCACCCTCGTCATACCCAACACCGTCGCCCTCATCGCCGGCGGGCCACACCCCGAGAACGGACGACGATTCATCGACTATATGCTGAGGCCCGAGACGGAGCGCGCCCTGGCGTGGTCCCGCTCGGCACAGATACCTCTGCATCCGGGCGTGGAAACGCCCGAACACGTGCGCTCGCTGGACGAGATTGTCATGCTCGACGTCGACTATTACGCGATAGCAGACCACCTGGACGAGGTCTGCACCTACCTGGACGAACTCTTCCTGCGCTAGGAGGTCTCGTGTCGACGTTGGTCAGGAGGCTCGGCGGCCATCGGGTACCCCTGCGCCCTCGGTTCTCTGGGGTCGGCCTCGCCGCCATCGCCGGGCTATGTCTCACCATCTGGCTGCCCCTCGGAGTCATGGTATGGGGCGGCCTGATGGGCGGGCACCTCCCGAGGCTGGATGCCCGCTTCTGGTCGCTCACGCTGCGCACCCTTGTGGTCGCCGGGGGGTCGGCGGGGCTCGCCACCCTGCTCGGGCTCCCGGTCGGCATCGCACTCGGGCGCCTCAGGCTTCCCGGCAACACGCTCCTGCGCGCGCTGCAGGTAACGCCGCTGCTCGTGCCCTCGTACGTGAGTGCCATCGGCTGGCTGCACCTCCTGGGCCGCTCTGGTCCCCTCAATCGATGGCTCGTCGGTGTGCTGGCACTGGAGCAGCCACCGCTGGACGCCTACTCAGTATGGGGAGCAATCTGGATTCTCGGTCTGGCAGCCTTCCCCCTCGTGGCTCTCCCGGTCCTGGCCGGGCTTGATGGCATAGACCCGGACCTCGAAGAGGAGGCGCTGCTCCTCGGGAGCCGCTGGGACGCGCTGAGGTACGTCACGATGCCCCTCATCCTCCCGGTGCTCCTGGGCGGAGCGCTCCTCGCCTTCCTTGCCGGCCTGGCCGAGTTTGCCGTGCCTTCCTTCCTCAGTGTGAACGTCTACACCGTTGAGGTCTTTGCCCGCTTTGCGGCTTTCTACGACTTTGCGGCGGGGGCGGCAGCAGCGCTCCCACTGCTCATGATCGCGCTGGCGGCTTTCGCCGGCGAGCGCTGGCTGGCCGGACGACGCCCTCGGGTCGGGCTGGACGTGCCGTATGGCGCCCCGCGCGGCACCGACCCCGGCCTCTGGCGCGCGCCGGCCATCGTGGCCTGCATGGTACCGGTCGTCCTCGCCGTCGCCGTGCCCCTCCTGTCTCTGGCCTCCCGTGCGCCATCCTTCAGTGACTATCGCTTCGCCTGGGAGGTGGCATGCCGCGAGGTCGCCAACAGCCTCTTGTTCGCGCCCTGCGCGGCCACGGTGGCGCTCGTCGTCGCCCTCCCCATCGCCTGGTCCATCGCCCGGGTGACCCTGCCAGGCACCAGCCCGCTCGTCGAGGCTGCCTCGCTCCTGCCGGTAGCCCTCCCGGGAATGCTCCTTGGCATCGGTCTGATACGCATCTGGAACCGGGCCGGCCCCTTCCTCTGGGTGTACCGCAGCCCCTGCATCGTCATCCTGGGCCAGGTAGCCCGAGCGCTCCCCTTCGCCGTGCTCTGCCTGGCGGCGTGCTGGCGGCAGGTGCCGGTGGCCCTGGAAGAATCGGCCCGCATCGCGGGGGCCTCTTCGGCTCAGGTTCTGTGGCGGATACTGCTGCCCTTGCTCCGGCCGGGCCTGCGGGCGGGATGGTGCCTCGGGCTGGTCGCCGCCATGGCCGAGCTGCAGACCACACTGCTCGTGTACCCACCGGGGGCCGCAACGCTGCCTGCGCGCATCTTCACCCTCCAGCACGACGGACAGGCAGAGAACGTGGCCGCTCTGTGCATGATCCTGACGGCCATCACTGTGCTCCCGGCCGCTGCAGCGTGGGCTCTGGGGCGCAGAGAGGAGGAACAGCCGTGAGAGGCAACCGCCTGGCTTTGCTCCTTGCCGCGCTCGTCCTGGTCTGCTGCCGGGCTACAGGGGACGCCACGTCGGCCGTTGGCACTACCCCGCGCTCGGCGGCGTACCCGGCAGTGACCGGGCTGGACCTGCGCGGGCTCCGCTCGGTCGACTCGCAGGCTGGCTCCTACCCGATACGGTACAGCCTGTCGGCCCCGGCGCTGGTGCGGGTGCGCATCGTGGACCGCAACACCCCCGGGATCATCCTGCGCACCCTCGTCGATTGGGGGCCGCGCCCTGCCGGAGAGCAGTGCGAGCTGTGGGATGGCCTCGACGACCATGGCGAGCCCGCCTCCCCGACCGGTGTCTCGGTGCTCGTCCGTGCCGAGCCTCCCCGCGATCTTCCGGACGACGTGCGCCAGGCACTGTCGCAGCTTCGCCACCCCGAAGAGAAGCACTTCCTCCATCCCACCGATCTGTGCTCGGACCTGAACGTCCGCATCGAGGAGCCCGCCGATGGGGCGACTGTGTCGGGGGTCATCAGGGTAGCCGCATCCCTTGCTGGCAACGCGGGCATACCGGATGGGGAATACCACGTGATGGTCTACCTGGACGGAAGGGACGCCTGGGATGGACGCGTCCCCTCGCCCTCCTTCTCGCAAGAGTTTGACACGCGCAACGTCCCGGATGGCGAGCACCTGCTGGCCGTGACCTTTAACGACCTGCACGACCATGCCGGAAGCGATTGGGTAACCCTCATCGTAGACAACCGCAGCTCCGATACCAACTGACTGCCGGCTGCGTCGAGCCGCAGCCCGCCACTGCCTGTCAGGCCTACAGGCCGGGTTTGAGCAGCCCGTGCTCGGCTGCACTGCTACCGCCCCCTCCCCGTCCCATCCTTCAGGGGCGGACAGGCTCCGCCCCCTGTGCAGGCGTAAGGACCTTCCATCTTCGGTCCCCCACCCCTAACCCCGCCCCCGCCGCGGCGGGGGCGGGGAAT
>JAIMBM010000117.1 GCA_023511475.1 Anaerolineae bacterium | reverse complement strand
GCTGAGAGTGACGTGCCACCTGCTCAGGGCCAGCAGCGCAGCCGCGACCACCGCCACATGACGGCCGTAGAGCTCTCGGGCCAGCAGGTAGAGCGCCGGTATAGTCGCCACCCCCAGCAGCACCGTCGTGACCTTGATCGCAAAGAACCCGAGCCCAAAGAGCCTGCCATACAGGGCAATGAGATAGAAGAGCAGTGCCTCCCTGCCAGGATAGCGAGGGCAGAAGATCATGAACTGCCCCCGCATGATCTCGCGCGCGTTCTCGTACTTGAGCGGCATGTCGGTGCCCATCTCCGCCGGGATCGCATCGAGCCGATGGAGCCGCAGGAAGGCCCCCACCAGGATGATGCCCGCCAGCAGCAGCATCTCCCAGGAGAGGCGCACCACACCTGCCTCCCTGCGCGCGGTTTCCTCGCCCACTCCAGCACCTCGCCGCGCAAAGGCGGTGTACAGTGAGGCAAGCGCGGCCATCCAGAGCACCGTCGACCAGAGGCGGAACCGGTTCCCCGCAAAGCCGGGGAACGCGGCCGCAGCGAGAACCAGCGCGAGCCCGAGGAGCGAGAGCCGCGGCTGCGCGACGGTCTGCCCCGGCTGTTCGCGCGCGCGCTCCAGTGCGTGGCCCCGGCAGCACAACGCAAGGGCTGCTGCGCCGCCCAGGAGCAGCCCCCACTCCGCCAGCCTCACCGGCGGCCGGTCCAACGCCCTCTGACCGAGGTAGGCAGCGCCAAGGCCCACCACACCGACGGCAACAAGCCCCAGCGCCCGGAGACGCTGCACAATCAAGTGCGATGGAGCCAGCCCCTCACTGTTGCGTCCCACCCGTCACCTCACCCGGCACATAGGCCACGAAGAGGAGCGCTCCCGAGTCCTGCCGAAACTCTCTAACCTCGCCGCCGGGAAACCACGACCTGACGGCTTCGAGCTCGCCAAGCCGCTCGGGGAGGAACAGGAAGACCGGGCGTTTTCCAGCCCGCTCCCAGTCCCCGGGGGTGCCCGGGAGCTCGTAGACGTCCTCGCCCTCTACGTCGGGGGCCAGGTACAGCAGCGAAGGAAAGCCGGCAAACATCCGCGGCGGTCCGAAGAAGAAGTAGTGGTACTCAGGCCCGAGCTCCCGCAGATAGAGCCCCATCCGATGGCCGACCTCAGTGTTCAGGCCAGGATACACCCGTGCGCTTGTGTAGGGGCCGAAGTAGAAGCGCAGGCTCCGCTGTCCGAGCACGACCACAGCCAGGCCAAGGAGCAACCACACAGACAAGCTTCTCCACCGTCCAATGCGCCCGCCCACCCCGACCAGCAACGATAGTCCCAGCGCCACAAAGATGCTGACGGGCACGACGCTCAGCAGCAGCCGCTGCGAGCTCGGCGGGTTCTCCATGAGCACTCCACCAAAGAGCAGCACCCCCCAGAACCACAGCGCCATGAGCTTGCTCCCGCGCTGCCGCAAGCCTGCCATGGTATACACGAGCCCAAAGGTGAAGAGCACTGCGCTGAGCGAGTCCAGTAAGGGCACACCGGGCCGATAGAAGGGCGCCGGATCCGGGTAGTAATGGAAGGCCAGCACCGTTCTGGTGAACTGCTGCCATAGCAGGCTGAGCTGACTCCTCTGTAGCTTGGCCGCCTCGCTGACCAGCCACCCGGACTGGAAGATGCCGAGCTGGTTCATCCGCGCCGCGAAATCCCGCGGGTGCCGTGCGAAAAAGAGGAAGAGCGGCCAGCCGGCCAGCAGGAAACCACCGGCCGTCAGGAGGAGGTTCCCCCGGCAGGCCCGCCAAAAGCCAGCTTCCGACCACGCCGCCCACGCCACAAAGGCCACGGCGATGATGACCACCACGCGCGCGCCCATGTAGAAGTATTGCCCAACGCCCAGGAGCACCCCCGCCAGCGCAAAGGCTACCGGCCGCCGCGTGCGCGCCCCTGTCAGCAGCGAGTAGAAGCCGAGCGAAGCGAAGAGGGGATCCAGGCTGTTGTTCAGCGCCAGGCGCGAGTAGTGTATGGCATAGTGGTAGCAGGCAAGGTATCCGGCCGCGAGGAGCGCCACCCTGCGCCCGAACAGCTCCCGCGCCAGGAGGTACAGCGCCGGAACCGTCAGCACCCCGGCCAGGGCCGGGACCAGGCGGAGGCCACTCACCAGCCCGCCGGGCCAGCGCAGCGAGGCGGCCAGGAGGTAGAAGAAGAGCGTCGGGTGCGAGAACCAGCCGGTTGCAAAGGGGTTCGTGAGCCGGCCGCGGAGGACGTTCAGCGCCTCATGGCCCATCGAGGCCTCGTCGCCGCCCAGGATGTAGGGGATGCGGTCCAGGGCCACCAGACGAGTCGCAGCGGCAACCACCGTCAGCAGAGCGACGGCCAACACCTCCCACCAGCTC
Organism: Anaerolineae bacterium; assembly: GCA_023511475.1. Classification (GTDB taxonomy): domain Bacteria; phylum Chloroflexota; class Anaerolineae; order SpSt-313; family SpSt-313; genus SpSt-313. The sequence continues at coordinate 5,668 of JAIMBM010000117.1, read as the reverse complement.
GCCCTGAGCCGCGCCGGCAGGCTCCGCCACCAGGCCACGGCCCGCGACCAGCTCACCGTCGCTCCCAGGAAGAGAAGCACCGCTGCCGCCCAGAGCCCCAGCAGGAAGTAGCCCTCCGCAGCCGTCAGGGGCTGCGCGGCACGTGCCCCAACGGCGAGGACGACCACGGCGCTAACCGCCGCCGCGCCAACCCTCCAGAGGTGTCGGCGCACCCATCCGAGGGCCGCCTGCCACGTGGCAGCCGCAGCACCCGGTGCATCGGGCCCCCCCAGACCCGTCAGCCGCACTGCCACCAGAAAGAGCAGGGATCCCAGGGCGTACAGAATCACGGCGTCCCAGGGATACTCCCGACGCCTCTCAAAGTAGAATTGCCCAACCAGAGCCAACGCCAGGGCCGCGCTCAGAGAGACCGTGGCCAGACGACGGCTGCGAGGGCTCATCTCACATCAGACCCCCTGCGGGCTTTGACGGCGACGTTGGCATAGGTCCGCTTCTCAGAGCGGTCCAATGTGTTGAGCCGGTCGAAGGCCCGGAAAAGCGCCAGGACCCAGTTGATGGGGTTGAGCGGGCTGCCGGCGTTGTCTTCGCTGCGGAAGCGGTGCGTGCTGCGCAGGATCGCCTCCGGCAGCAGCCCGCGCTCTATGGCCCCCTTGCCAAAGGTGTAGACGATGGTCTGCGTGCCCGGAAAGCAGTAGTGCGTCAGGTTGCGCACCTCCACAACCTCAAACCCCGCCTCCTGCAGCCGTGCCACCAGCTCATCGGGACGGTACAGCCGGTGGTGATTGGCCCAGATCCCCGCGAACGGCCCTTTACGTATGGGTCGGCCAAAGAGGCCCTCAGCCATGCGGTTGATCGGGTCGTACCAGAAGGAGTAGTCGCGGTGGGGAACCGTCACACACAGGAGGCCGCCCGGCCGCAGCACGCGCCGCAACTCGGCCAGCCCTCTGCGGTCATCGGGCAGGTGCTCGAGCACCTCGCTGCAGACGATCTTGTCAAACGACGCATCGGCATAGGGCAGGTGGAGTGCATCGCCCCGCACGATGGGCACGTTGCGGCCGGCGAGCGCCTCCCGGGCAAAGGCCAATACGCGCTCCTCATAGTCCAGCCCGGTGCAGGTCGCTTTGCTGAGCGAGGTCAGGCACTTCAGGTAGAAGCCCATCCCGCACCCACAATCGAGGATGCGGTCGCCGGGCGCGGGCTCGAGAAACTCGAGCATCGTGCGGACGCGCCGCTTGTAGGCCACGTCGGACTCGTTGCGCAGCAGCCGCTCCAGCGCCCGCTCGTCGATCATCGACCCGCCCCCGCCTAGACCGCCAGGCGCTGCAGCAGTTGCTCGTACTGCGTGATCGTGCGCTCGAGGCTGAAAACCCGCCGGATCTCCTCCGGCGTCCGCCGGTATCGCTCCGGTGCGTTCAGCACCTCCAGCAGGCCCTCGGCCAGGGCCTCGGGATCCTGCGGTCGCACCAGGAGCCCCATCCCCGTCTCTCGCACCGCCACCCGCGCACCCGGGATGTCCGTGGCCACCACGGGCGTGCCACAGAGCATCGCCTCGACTTGTACCATCGCAAAACAGTCGGTGCGACTCGGCAGGGCAAAGACGTCGCACATGTGGTAAAAGCTCGCGAGCTTCTTCCGGTCGGTCAGCAACCCCAGGAACACCAGGTGCTCCTCGTTTTGCTCGACCAGGTGCCGGCAGCGCGCGTAGAACTGCTCGTAGACTACGTTCTTCTCTCCCGCAAAGACAAAGCGGGTCCCGGGAATCTGCTCGACCACGCGCGGGATCGCCTGCAGCAAAAAGTCGAACCCCTTCTCCTCCACCCACCGGCCGGCAAAGCCCACGAGCCGCCGGCCCTCCAGCCCGAGCTCGCGCCGCCAGGCGAGGGCTTGCTCCGGATCAGGCTCGGGGATCTGGATGGGCGGATAGATACAGGTGATCTTGTCCAGGAAGGGGCGCAAAAAGCTCGAGTTCTCCGCATAGTCCCGGCTGTAGCTCGAGATGGCCGGCGCCCATCGCAGAGCCTGCCGCATCAGTGCCGTGACAGTGAACTCGACGAACTGGTTGAACAGGCCCGCCGGCATCACCAGGTCGCCGTGGTGGGTGACGAGCGTCCTGCGCCCCGCTCGCTCGGCCAGCCACACGACGAGAGGTGCCTCGAGCATGGGCGTGTTGATCTGGACGACGTCGTGCTCACGGGCAAGCCGCAGCAAAGCCACGGGAAACGAGGGCATCAACACACCGCGGCTCAGCCTACCAATGGTCGGCAGGCGCACGATGTCGACCCCATTGTGCCGGTCCCGCAGTGCCAGGTCGGGCCGAAAACGAGAGGTGAGGACCGTCACCTGATGGCCTCGCCGCACGAGGCTCTCAGCCACCCACTGGGGATGCGCCGTCAGGCCCGTCCAGTGGGGGTAGTAATATGTCAAGACCATCAAGACTCGCATGGAGAGAGTCCCCGCTCCTTGATGATTTTTCATCGGCTCCGGAGACAACGGGCGCCATTATAGCAGGAACCGGTGTGAGGGGCAAGGAAAGCGCGGTCTGCCATTATGTAGTGGCACGCCGCACAGCCCGAGACGCCAGCCCTGCGGACACCGAGCCCGCTACGTGCTACCCGTCAGCAGGGCTTGCAGCTTCTCTCGTGACAGTGGGACTTGTTTCTTGAAGATCAGCGTACGTGGGTGATCGTACACCGAGTAGCTCTCGTCCGTCCTGCCGAGGTGCACCAAAAGCTCACCCTCACGCCAGGACGCGACCCCCGCGCACTGACAGCCTTCTTCCAGCGGGCAGGGCAGCCCCGTGCCCGCAAGGGGCTCGTCCACGAGAACCAGCGGTCCAAGGCGAGGGTAGCTGCTGGTCACGTGTACCAGCCGAAAGCCGAGGCGTTCCCCCAAGAGCAGCCGATAGTACGCAAAGGCCAGCGGATACCGCCCGGGCAGACGCGGCACCGCCCCATACTGCCGCTGGCTGGCCAGGATGACATAGTCGGCCTGCTCCAGGGCATCCAGCAGCGCCTCAAGCTTGGCACTCCCCTCGGAAGCGTAGAGGTCCAGGGACACAACCCTATAGCGCCCGGCGCAGGCCTCCGGCGGCCCCGCGGGAAGCGGCTGGTCCCACATCTCGATGAGCAGCGTGGCACCCGCCGGCACCTCGCGGCAGAGCCACTCGCTGGCCACCACCCACGGGTGCGGGCGGAGATAGATACCGGTAAAGGCCAGCGCAAAGACGAGCGTCGGCGCCAACACTACCCCCGCCAGGCCCGGACCTATCCAGCGCCACCGCGTCCCTTGCGCCCGCTCCCCCATCTGCACGACCAGGAGCGCGGCTGACAGGCACAGCCAGGGCACAAGCGGCGCCATGTAGCGCATGAACTTGGCGTGGAACGCGCCGACCGCCAGAAAGTACGGCCAGACCCAGGCCAGGATCACGACCTCTACAGGACGGCGATGTCTTGCGCCCTGCCAGGTCAACCACGCCACGCCCGCCAATGCCGCCATGCACAGCGGCAGCCCGAGCGACCACCGCGCCAGCTCGACGAGCTGATACAGGTACGGCACCGTCCCCTCGTATTGAAGGACGTACGGCACCTGCGGTGAGCCCTCGGCCATGGCTGCTTCTTGCGCCAGAGCTGACAGAAAACGGAACCAGTCGATCAGCGCATAGGGCATGGCTACAGCGAAGGCAACCACGGCTGCCGCCGCGCTGATCGCCAGGCCCGCCAGGCCCCGCCCAAGCCTCGGCAGCGGGCGGGCCTGCACCGCCCACACCGCCCAGGCGGCCCATAGCGCCACGACCAGCGGGAGGGCGCTGGTCTTGGTGGCCAGCGCAAGGCCAGAGAGCACACCACCCGCCACTCCGGCCCGCAGCGAGCCGGTCTGCGCCACCTCCACCAGCGCCCATACCGCCAGCGTGCAGAGGAGCACGAGGAGTGAATCCACGGTGCCAAAGTGCGCGAGCTGCACGGGCAGCACCGATACGGCCAGAAACGCTGCAGCGAGAAGCCCGGCCCTGCGCCCTCGCAGCCGGCTGCCGATGCCATGCAGTGCCGCCACTGTCGCCAGGCTCAGCCCGGCCGACAGGGCTCGCCCAGCCAGGTAGAGCCGCTCGGCGCCGAGCAACTCCCGCAGCCCATGCAGGATGTAGAGGGGGAGCGATCCATAGGCGAAGAAGCGAGGGTTGAGAGGGCTCCGCGGGCTGAGCACCAGCGACCAGTCCCACGGCTCCGGCCAGCGAAGGTCCGCCACGACCATCAGGATGCGCCGCTCGTCGGGATGGAATAGGAGGCCCCGATCCCAATCGAGCCCCGCAAAGCGCAGCCCCCCAGCCACGAGCAACACAGCGACCAACGGTAGCGCGCGCTGGAGGCGGCGGAGGAATGCGAGCGGCTGGGAGGGAGCCGAAACGTCCGCCCCCCATCCTCCCCCACGGGCAACCGTGCTATCGCACTGTGTGCCTCGAGTCCCGTCTCTGCTCAGACCTCGCCTCCTCCAGGCCCGGGAGTGACCTCGGCGCCACTGTGTGCTCAGCGCGGCCCCTTGGCGAGCTGATCCTCCGCCAGCCCGCCCGAAGACGCGCACCGCGGCTACAGCAACCGGTCCGTGCCTTGACCCTGTGTGCGGACAGCCCCCGCACCCGGGAACCCGTCTCCTGCGTCATCGGTCTGTCGAAACCCACTCAGCCACCGAGCACGCGGACGGGTCCAAGCCGGATCGAGTCTCCAATGGGGGCGTTGGATTCGTCCACCACGCTGTTACGAGAGAGGTCGCTGAGGCGGTACATGCCTGTGAGCAGCGTATAGTCTCCTGCTGGTGCCTCAGGCGGTAGCTCCAGCTCGAACCACTGCACCAGCATGAGGCCCGGCCGCCAGTACCGCTCGGGCAGCCCAAAGCCATCGCGCTGAGTCACCTTCTGCCCATCCGCCGCCAGGAGATGGTTGAAGAGGCTGTGGACCACGCCCCGCTCGGCCGCGGGGGTTTCCTGAAGCCTCCAAAAGGTCGCGAAGCGGACCCGGCTCCCCGGCCGGGCGTCAGCCGGCCACTCGTAGCCCAGGAGCACGAGCCCCGAATCCAGCATCTGCTCATCGGTCGGCTGCGGGACGAGGGAGAGCAGCTCTGCAGGCTCGCGGCCGGGCACGAGCAGCGCGTCGGGCAGGCCCGGCGTCAGGTGGACCGCCCAGCGGTCGGTGATCTCGCTCTCGGTCAGGCCGATCACCTGGCGCAGCAGCAGCGAGAGCGTCGTCGCGCCCCAGCCATAGCCGTCGCTGCCGGTGTAGGCCATCGCGTCGGTCGGCCAGTACTCCGGCGCGACGCCGGGCAGCGGCCGGGCGTAGCCGTGCAGGTCGCGCCGGTCGACGCGCCGCCAGACGCGCTCGACGATGCGGGCGGCCATGTGCGCGGCGAAGGCGTGGTAGCCGGCGGCGGCGGCGCTCTCGACGATGGCGTAGGTCCAGGAGGGCCAATCGCACCAGGGCGCGACGTCGTAGGCCGGCAGCTCGTCGCCCAGCCGGCGGGCCTGTTCCGGCGTGGCGACGCCGTCGAGCAACGGCGTCAGCGACAGCGGCGAGTAGCGGCCGGGGTCGGCATCCCAGTAGACGGGCCGGCCGGCCGGCCGGACGAAGGCGCCGGCGCGCTTGTCCCAGTCGCGAAAGCGGCCGGCGGCGTCGTCCCACAG
>JAIMBM010000116.1 GCA_023511475.1 Anaerolineae bacterium | reverse complement strand
GGGGGGGGGGGGGGGGGGGGTCGGGGGGAGGGGGTTCCCCGATCAGCGCGCGCAAAGCCGATCCCGACGGGCAGAACTACCAGCAACCTGCCTCCATTCCATGCACTGAAGGCCGTTTGACAGGTTGCCAGCCATGGCTATAATCTGTCTTGCACCAACTCTCCACACCTTTGGGGCAGGGTGAGGCGGCGCAGCAACGCGCTGCCAATTCCCGATCGGCGGTAAGCCGCAATGCGGCGAGCCCGCGAGCCGACCAGGCAGATCCGGTGCGAGGCCGGAGCCGACGGTAAAGTCCGGATGGGAAAAGGGGGAGGTCGGTTGGTCTGCGTCCCCACATGCCCCGAAGGTCGCTGGTACTTCGGGGCTTTTGCATGGGTGGCTCCTCTGGTCCACAAACGGTGTCATCGCGTCGGGCGAGGCACAGCCAGGCGCTCCGCCGCCTCCTGGTAGCCTCGGCACCTGTGCTGCTCCTTGCCGCGTGGCAAGGGGTGTGCTGGCGCGGGCTTTATCCACCCTTTGTGCTCCCATCGCCTGGTGCGGTTGCGCGCCGCTTTGTAGGTGTCGTCCGCGACGGGACACTCTGGACGCACACCTCAGTGACCCTGCTCGAGGTTTTCGGCGGATTGCTCATCGGGCTCTCGGTCGCGCTCGTCCTCGGCTACCTGCTGGCCAAGTCCCGCACCCTTGAGCAACTGGTACTCCCCTACTTGGTGGCCTCGCAGGCGCTGCCCATCGTGGCCCTTGCCCCGCTGCTCGTCATCTGGTTTGGCACAGGACGGCTCTCCAAGATCGTGGTCTGCGCGCTCACTCTGTTCTTCCCCGCCCTTGTGAACACGATCGTGGGCATCCGCTCGGTCGAGCGGGGCCTGAGGGACCTCATGCGATCCCTGGGAGCGTCCCGCTGGCAGATGTTTGTGCTGCTGGAGGTGCCCGCGGCGCTGCCGGTGCTCCTGAGCGGGCTGAGGATCGGGCTGACGCTCTCGGTCATCGGGGCCGTGGTCGGCGAGTTTGTGGCTGCGGACCGCGGCCTGGGCTTCCTGGTGAATCTGGCGCGGGGTCTCTTCGACACGCCGCTCCTGTTTGTTGCACTCTTCACGCTGATGGCGATTGCCCTGGTTTTCTATACGCTCACAACCTTTCTGGAGCAGGCGCTGCTGAGCTGGCAGCGCGACCAGTAGTGGAGAGCGCTCACAACCTGAGGAGGTTGCCACCATGCTCAAGCGTATGATTGGCCCGCTCATTGGTCTGTTGCTGGTGCTGACGGCGTGTGCCGCACCTGGCAGAACACCTGTCGGCGATCCGGCGCCCGCCTCCCCGACTCCTGCGCCATCTGCCGGTAGGGACCTTGTCCGTGTGACCCTCGCCATGGGGTACGTGCCGAATGTCCAGTTCACACCACTCTATGTTGCAAAGGAGCGGGGCTACTTTGCGGCGGAGGGCATCGACCTGACCTTCGACTATGGCTGGGAGACGGACCTCCTGAAGCTTCTGGCCGCTGGCGAGCGCCAGTTCGTCATCGGCAGCGGCGACCAGGTAGCCCTCGCCCGCGCGAACGGCCTCCCGGTGCGCTACGTCCTGAACTGGTACCGGCGCTTCCCGGTCTGCGTGGTGGCCCTTGCCGAGAGCGGCATCAGCAAGCCGGAGGACCTGATCGGGCGCACCGTTGGCATTCCCATCCTCGAAGGCGCGAGCTATATCGGCTGGCGGGCCTTCTTGAGGGCGGTAGACATACAGCCGGAGCGGGTGAACCTGCAGGTCGTCGGCTACACGCAGGTCGCCAGCCTCATTGAAAAGCGGGTCGATGCCGCCGTGTGCTACGCCCTCAACGAGCCGGTGCAGCTGCGCGCCGCCGGCCATGACGTGCGGGTGCTGTATCTGGACCAGTATGCTAACCTGCCCTCCAACGGTCTGATCACCAACGAGCGGACGCTGGAGGAGCAGCCCGAGCTCGTGCGGGGGATGGTAAGAGCCTTCCTGCGTGGCCTGCGGGATACGATCGCCGATCCGGATGCGGCTTTTGCCATCACCAGACAGGTAGTGCCCGAGATCGGCGGGGAGAACGAGGCGCTGCAGAGAGCCGTCCTCGCCGAGTGTGTGCGCTTCTGGCAAGGTGAGGAGCTGGGCAAGAGCGACCCCGCCTCCTGGCGCGCCGTCGTGGACCTCTTGCGAGAGCTGAATCTGATGGACGCGGCGGTAGACCCGGAGAGCCTGTACACTAACGAGTTCGTGAGCCCCTAGTCGGACTGGTCAGCGTGGTCGTGCGGTGTAACGGGAGATGGTGTGGCCAATGACAGAGCCCTTGCTGGTCGCCGAGCAGGTATCCATGACCTATTCTGGGGAGAACGGCTCCCTCGAAGCTCTGGCGGAGACGAGTGTGGCGGTGGCGAGGGGCGAGTTTGTCTGCCTGCTCGGGCCGTCCGGCTGCGGCAAGACCACACTGCTCCACATACTGGGCGGGCTACTGAGGCCCTCGACGGGTCGGGTCTTGTTCGACGGGCAGCCCCTGAACGCCCCGACGCACCGCATCGCCTTCGTCTTCCAGAAGGCGAACCTCATGCCATGGAGAACAGCCCTGACCAACGTGGCGCTACCGCTGGAGGTGCGGGGAGTGCCACGAAGCGAGGCGCTCCGGCAGGCGCGCGAGGCGCTGCGCCTGGTCGGCCTCGAGGGCTTTGAGGAGAGCTACCCGCGGCAGCTCTCCGGCGGGATGGAACAGCGCGTGGCCATCGCCCGAGCCCTCGTGCAGGGGGCCGAGGTGCTTCTTCTCGACGAGCCCTTCGGCTCCCTCGATGCACTCACCCGCGATCAGCTCAACGAGGAGCTGCTGAACCTGTGGCAGACCCAATCCAAGACGGTGGTGATGGTGACGCACTCGATCTCTGAGGCGATCTACCTGGCCGACCGAGTGCTGGTGCTGACCTCTCGCCCCGGACGCGTGGCGCTCGAGCTTCGCGTGACCCTGCCGCGGCCGCGACCACTTGACGGGTCCTGGGGTCCTGAGTATTCTCGGCTGGCGACGCAACTTCGTACGGCCATTGCCATCAGCTAGAGACGACTGCCCATGAACCCCAAACTCCGCAGCATTCGGCCGGAGCTGGCCACGGTGAACGGCCGGCCGGTGCTTCTCCTGCGTGATCCGCTCGGCCTGAGCGATCAGACGGTAGCCGTTCCCCAGGCGCTGGCGCCGCTGCTTGCCCTGTGCGACGGCACGCGCGACGAATCGGCGGTGCGGGCGGCCCTGCAGGTGCGGCACGGTATCTACCTCTCGCCGGACCGGTTCGCCGAGATTCTGCGGCACCTGGACGAGGCGCTCCTTCTGGACAACGACACCTTCCGCCTCGCCCGGCTGCGCGCCCTCAACGCGTATCGCAGTGCGCCTTGCCGCCCGCCGGCGCTTGCCGGGCACAGCTATCCCGCGGACCCGCAAGAGCTGGCCTCGCTCCTCGACGGGCTGCTGGCCAACGTGCCGAGGCAGCCGATCAGCCTGCTGGCCCGCGGGCTGGTGAGCCCTCATATCGATTACCAACGGGGCGGGGCGGTGTATGCCGAAGTGTGGAGCCGCGTGGCCGCCAGTGCCCGCCGGGCAGAGGTGGCGGTGATCCTCGGCACCGATCACCAGTCCGAAGGGGCGCTGCTCACTGTGACGCGCCAGAGCTATGCCACGCCCTTTGGCACGCTTCCGACCGATATCCGGGCGGTCCAGGCGGTTGCCGATGCGCTGGAGGGTGCTGCCTGGGCTGAGGAGCTGCACCATCGCACCGAGCACTCGATCGAGCTGGCGGCGGTGTGGCTGCACCACATCCGGCGTGGCGAGCCCATACCGCTGGTCCCCATCCTGTGCGGCTCCTTCGCGCCGTACATCGAAGGCAGTGTGGACCCGGCGACCGACCCGGCCATCGACCGGGCCATCGGGGCGCTGCGCGGAGTCCTGGCAGGTCGCCGCGCGCTGGTCGTGGCGGCGGGCGACCTGGCCCACAGCGGACCCGCTTTCGGCGACCCCGTCCCTGCCGGGCCGGCCACACGCGCGCAGGGTCAGCAGGCCGACGGGGAGCTGGTCGGGGCGATCGCGCGAGGCGACGCAGCGGCATTCTTTGGCCAGATCAAGGCGGAGCAGGACCGGCGCCACATCTGCGGCCTACCGCCGATCTATCTTGCCCTGCGGCTCCTGGAGCCGGTGCGGGGCGAGCCGGCGGGCTATGCCCAGGCTCCGGCTGACCCGCAGGATACTTCCTTCGTTTCAGTCTGTGGGGTGGCGCTGCTATAGGCGGACGCCGCGGCGTCCGCCTGGGGGAGGGGAAGATATTGTTGGGTGTCTCGGGCTCCTGGCGCGCCGCGGCGCCCCGGCGCCCCAGCAGGCCCCTTGGAGAGAATGGCCCCGTCAGCCGAGTTCGCCCGCGGCGGGCGGCGCGCTCAAGAGCGCTGCCAGCCGCAGCGCCTCCGCATAGACCGGATCAGAGGCCACAAGCCCCAGCTCCTCACTGAGGAGGTGAGGGAGGTCCGGCTCACGGTAGCGCACCGCGTGCTGGCGGGGTGGCCTGCCGGGCAGCACGGTCGTGAGCGTGGCGGAGGTGCCGTCGGCCGAGCGCCGGATGGCCAGGCTCGCCTCCCCCTCGGGATGCGACGCCTGCAGCAGCACCCGGCGCAGTCCCCTCGTCCCCTCGGCGAGGGGTAGCCGCGCCAGCTCGACCGTCACGGCCTCGCGGCCCCGCAGCAGGTTCAGCCGCTCCCCACCAGCCGAGACCGTGTGCGGCTCCGCCGCAGGGGTCCAGCCCAGGCGGGTCGCAAGCCAGGCCGTATAGAGGTAGGCCTGCGTCGCATCCGGCCGCCCAGGCTGCTCGACCGTGTCGAGGAGCACGCGCTCGACGTGCTGCAGGTATGAGCGCGAGTCGGGCGGATCGAAGAGCCGCGCCGTCAGCTCGCGCCAGGGGGTCAGGCGGTGCCAGTCCAGGTCCCCGATGGTGCACTGGCACTGCTCCAGCCCCACAAGGCCGGCCAGTCGGGAAAGGAGCGCCTCGGGAGCGGGTGCGCTGGCCGAGTCTGCCACCAGGCGATCGGCGTTGGCGAGCAGGCCGAGGAAAAGGGGCGATCTCGTCGGCACATCCCCCGGCCACCAGAGCACGACAGGCAGGTCCCGCAGGAGGAGAGGGAGGATCAGTGCAGGCACCCGCTCGAGCGCCTCCTCCCGCGCCATGATCTCGATCCCCTCAAAGCACACCACATAGCGCGCAGGGGCGCGGTGACAGCGCGCCCACACCTCTATCGTCCACTCCTCGTCCCCCGCGGGCCAGGCGGTGCCGATCAGGATCGTCCGTGAGGGGTGCCTGTCGGCCAGGGCGGCGGCCACGGACGCCAGGTCTGCTGCCGCGGCAGGATTCCCGGCAAAGACGACCAGGTTGAGGACGGTCGCCCGCACGGCGGGCCTCTCGGGCCCCGCCATCTCCAACGAGGCCTGTCGTACCTCTGCCAGCACCTTCTCAATCTGGGCCGGGTCCATCACCCGAACCCGCTCTGCCATCCGCACCTCCTGAGAGTCCCGCGGGGCGCTCACAGCCGCCGCCAGCGCCGCCCGTCATCGGCGATGAGCCGCATGGCGGCGAGCGGTCCCCACGTCCCAGCTTCATAGTTGGGGAAATCCGGTAGCGGCGCCGCCTCCCAGCCACGCAGGATCTGGGTGGTGAACTCCCACGCCGCCTCAACCTCATCCCCGCGGGTGAAGAGGGTCGAATCGCCCAGCATGCAGTCGAGGAGCAGCCGCTCGTAGGCGCTCGGCACCCGCCCAAAGGTCGGGCCGTAGAGGAATGCCATGGAAACCGGGCGGATGTCAAACGCCATGCCCGGTACCTTGACGACCACGTGCAGGGACACGCCCTCATCCGGCTGGATGCGCAGGACCAGAGCGTTTGGCTCTGCGGGCGCCAGCACCTCGGGTCCGAAGAGCCTGAGGGGTGGCCGGCGGAACTGGACTGCAATCTCGCTCACCCGCCGCGGCAAACGCTTTCCGGTGCGCAGATAGAAGGGGACATCGGCCCAGCGCCAGTTGTCCACATAGAGCCTGAGGGCCACAAAGGTCTCCGTGAGGGAGTCCGGCGCGACGGCAGGCTCCTCCCGGTAGGCGGGCACCGGCCGGCCATCGATATAGCCCGCCGCGTACTGCCCCCGCACGGCAATGCGGGGCACCTCGTCCACGCGTGGGAGCCGCAGGGCATGCAGGACCTGCACCTTCTCGTTGCGCACCATGTCGGCCTCAAAAGAGGCGGGCGGCTCCATGGCCATGAGCGAGAGGAGCTGGAACATGTGGTTCTGCACCATGTCGCGCAGGGCCCCGGTTCGGTCATAGTAGGCACCGCGGCCCTCGATCCCGACGGCCTCGGCGACCGCAATCTGCACATGGTCCACGTAGCGGCGATTCCAAAGGGGCTCGAGGATGGCGTTGGCGAACCGCAGCACCAGGATGTTCTGGACCGTCTCCTTGCCCAGATAATGGTCTATGCGGTAGATCTGCTCCTCCCGAAAGACCTCTCGGAGGAGCCGGTTCAGCTCCCTCGCGCTCGCCAGATCATGCCCGAAGGGCTTTTCCACAACCAGCCGCACCCACCCTCGCTCGCTCTGAGCAAGGCGCGCGTCGCCGAGGAGACGGGTGATCACCGGGTAGAGGTCGGGCGGAGTGGCCAGATAGTAGACGCGGTTCCCGAGCGTGCCACGCTCCCGGTCCAGCGCAGCGAGCCGTTCGGCGAGCCGATCGTAGCCCTCGCGCTGTGCGAGATCAGCCTGAACATAGCAGAGCCCCTCGGCAAAGCTCTCCCAGACCTCCGGCGTGAACTGGAGCTCGCAGTAGCGCTGACACATCTCGCGGGACTGGGCGCGAAAGCCCTCATCGCCAAGGGGCCGGCGGGCAAACCCGACAGCGCTGAAGCCGCGCGGCAGAAAGCCCGCGGCGTAGAGATCGTACAGGGCCGGAATGAGGCGATGGCGCGCCAGGTCGCCGGTAGCACCAAAGATGACCATGGCATTGGGCTCCGGCGCCCGCGGCAGGCGCAACCCCTCGCGAAGAGGATTGGGCTCCGGCGGCTGAGCTCGCACGACACCTCCCTCGCAGCCGGGCCTGGCACGCACCTCCCCGGCCCCTGGCCGGCAGCGGCCAGGCCAGGGTACGCGCTCAGGCCCAGACGGCCTCCTGTGCATACGCCAGGCGGGTGAACGCCTCGATGGCTGCAGAGAGAGACATGCGCGGAAAGCTCATCGCGCTGAGCCGGCCCTCGCCGAACCCTCGACGATGGGCCTCAAAGATGTGCCGCACCCCCTGCATATTGAAGCCGAAGAGCTGAGCGCCAACGGCGTCGGCGGCCACAAAGTCCCGGCTGGCAATGACCAGCCCGGTCTCGACCGGGATGCCCGCCAGCGGCCCCGTACCGATCATGGCGGGATGCCCGACGATGATGGCCAGATGCGGCGGAAAGCGCTGCATCATAGCGACGATGAACTCGTGCATGTCGCCAAAAAAGTCGTTGGTGTGAATCTCCCCCGAGCCGCGCGGGTGGCCGTAGTAGTCGGCGGCCGGAAAGCTCATGGCGATGTTCTTCATGCTGAGGGTGACCGTCGCCGTCTCGTGCAGCTTGAGCTGAGCCAGCGAGACGACACTGTCGTACTCGAGGATGCGGGGGTTGATCATCACCTGGCGCTGGGGGCCGAACTCCAGGGTGATCTCGCGGAAGGGGGCACGATTGTGATCAAAGAACTCGACCCCTTCATCCTCAATGACCTGCATCATGCCCGTATAGCGGAACACATCCTCCGTCTGCGAGGCACCCGAGCCACCCGAGACGACGATATGCCGCGGGCTGAAGCGCTTGATGTAGCGGACTACTGCCTGAAGCGTATCGGCGTGGGTCACGCCGTTGATGTTGCCGGGGGTCGCGGCGGTGTCGTTGGGGTGGATAGCCACCACCTTGCCGGCGAAGAGGTCGTCGAGCTCGAGCGCGTTCAGGGCATCAAAGACGGCCTGGCCGATGAACTCGAGGTCCTGCGTGATGGCAACGTCGGGCATTGGCTGCACCTCCTTCGGGTGGGTCGCAGGAGAGC
>JAIMBM010000115.1 GCA_023511475.1 Anaerolineae bacterium | reverse complement strand
TGGCGCGCACGATTCTTCGCCGCTGGTGGTGGCCTTGGACCGTCTCTTCGCTCGCCAGCAGGTGCGCATCGGGGGCTTGCTGGCGATTGCCCTCTGCGTCGCGGCGCTGGCGCTGAGTGCGGCTGCGCTCGAGACCGTGTCGCACGCCCTCGCAGCCCGACAGCGGGCCCTTTCTGGGGGCCTGCTTGTCCGCCCACGCGGGACGTCCGGTGCCGACCTCGCCAGGGAAGTCCGGCTGGTGCCGGGGGTCGGCGCGGTCGCTGCGGGCGTCGGGCCGATGGACGTTGCCTGCGAGGGCTTGCCGTGGCGCACGCTCCGCCTGTGGACGGTGGAAACGGACCTCGCGGCCTGGCGCTTTGCTCCGCCCATCCCCGGCCTGAAGCTGGCGGAGGGAGCCCTGCCGCAGTCTCCCGATGAGGTCGTTGTCGGCCACGAGCTGGCGAGAGCCGGCGGGCTGCGGCCCGGGAGCACACTCTGGCTGAGCGGCCGTGCCTTTCGCGTTGTCGGCATCTGGCAGCCCGGCGGACTTTTGGCCGGGAACCTGGTGCAGGTCCCCCTCGAGGCGGCGCCTCTCGTCGGCCTGTCCGGGCAGCGGGTGGATCCCATCCATGTCCTCCTTGCGCCGGGAGCAGACGGTGCTGCCGTCTTGGCAGAGCTGCGAGCGACGCTCCATAACGCCGTCGTACTGACGCCCGAGGAGGCTTGCCTGGAGGAGCGCCGCCTCGAGCGCGCGCTGACCGTCTGGGTCGCAGTGCTCGGCCTGCTGACCGCCCTCATCGCCGGACCGGCAGGGGCCGAGGCCACGCGTTCCGCCCATGAGGGTCGCCTCTCGCCTGCCCTCGTGGCGGCGGTCGTTGCCGGCCTTGGGGGCATCGGCGGCCTGGCCGTCGCCTGGGCGGCCGCGTCGGTCCTGAATGTGGGCGCCCTCCGTGCACACGCCCTCACGCCGCTGACCCTGACCCCGCGCGTGTCGCTCCTGGCCGTCGCCTGGGCGGCCGGTGCCGGTGGCCTGGGCGGGGCGCTGGCCCTCAGGCGGCGCGCCGGCGAGCTGGGTCGGCTCGCCCGCAGCGGCGTGGCCGTGGGCGCGATCGCCCTGGCCGTGCTGCTGGCCCTACTGGCCGGAGGCCTCGAGGAGTCCCTGGCCATGGCGCTGCAGCGCACAGCCGCCGGCAACGCCGGAAGACTGGCGCTCTTCGGACGGCTCTCGGATTCGCTGCTGTGGCGCCTGCAGAGTCTGCCGGGCTTTCGAGGGGCGATTGCAGAGGCCGGAGGGATTGCCCTGGCAGAGGGCGAGGAAGGCTGGCCCGGCCGGCCGCCCTCAGGGGTGCTCTACGGCCTGCTCTCAGCTGATGGGAGTACCGGAGCCTCCGTCCCCTATCCGGTGTGCCTCGAGGAGGGCCGGGCCCTCGAGGGCCCGGAGGAGGTGATCCTCGGTTGGGAGCTGGCGCACCGCCGGGGCCTGCGCATCGGCGATAGGGTGTCCATCCGCGGCCGCGACCTGACCGTCGTCGGCATCCGGGAGCGCTGGCCGCTCGATGCGCTGAGCCCGGTGAACTATCGGGCGGACGTCCCTCTCGAGACCTACCGGCGCCTCTCGGGCGACGCGGGCGCGCTGGACTGGATCACCCTGCTGGTACCGCCGGCGAAGGATCCTCAGGAGCGCAGCGCCTACCTCACGCGGGTGCGCGAGCAGTTGCCCGACGTCCAGATCACCGATGCCACCCACGCACTCCGGCGGGTTGCCTCCGCCTTTCCCGGCGGCGGGACTCTCCGCGGCGATGATCCGGTCGCGCGCGCCCAGGGGCTGTACCAGCGGCTGCTCGTCATCTGTGTTGCGGGTGGGCTATTCGTCTGCGGGGTTGCTGTAGCCAACGCCCTGTGGCCCAGCTGCCGGGAGCAGCGGGCCGAGATCGGCCTTGTGAGGCTTCTCGGCGCCCTGCCGGGGGAGGTTCTGGCCGGGTATCTCTGGAGCGGGCTGGCGATGGGGGTCGTTGGCTCCCTCCTGGGCTGCTACATGGCCTGGCAGCTCGTCAGCGCGCTCAACGCGATCTTTCGCGGTTCGCAGGTCCTGCCCGCCCTCTGGCTGACGCCGCGGCTGGCCGCGGCGGTTGTGGCGCTCACCCTCGCCGGCTGCGTGCTCGGTGCCGCTGCCCCGGGGCTGCAGGCCGCCGGGGTGAACATGGCTTGGCTGACGAAGGGTCTGGCCTCGTCGCGGGGCGAACCGGTCCCCGCCGGGTCTCTGCGGGAGAGTCGATCATGAAAAAGCTCATCATCGTTCTTGCGGCGCTCCTCGTCGTGGCCGCTGGCGTATACCTGGCCAGTCAGCGGCTGCTCATGCAGCCGATGGCCGAGTCGGCTCCGGTGAGCCTTTCGGGCGCCTCGGCGCCCGGGGGAGAGATCCGCTGTCGTGGGCGTGTCGTCCCCGTGCGCTGGCTCGGCCTGACCTTTGGCACGAGCGGCCGTGTGGCGCGCATCGCCGTGCAGGAGGGGAGCGCCGTCAGGAAAGGTGAACTCCTGGCCGAGCTGGAGGGCGAGGAGTCGGAGCTGGAGCTCAAGGCGGCCGAGCAGCGGCTGGCCGCAGCGCGTGCCCGCCTCGCCCAGGCGCAAGCCAGGCCCCTGCCCGAGGAGCTGCGCGCTGCCGAGGCACGGGTTGCCTCTGCGAAGGCCAGGCTGGACGCTCTGCGGGCCAGCCCGACGGCTGCAGAGCTCGAGGAGGCGAGCCTGCGCCTGCAGCAGGCACGCAACCGGCTGTGGGGCGCCCAGCTGGCGCGCGATGCCATCGGCGGCAGCGGCGCTTCGAGCGCCAGCTACGAGCAAGCAAGGGCCAGCGTCGCGCAGGCCGAGATCGAGGTGCGGCTCAGCGAGCTGGCCTTGGAGGAGCTGAAGGCCGGCGCCTCGCCGGCAGAGATCGCCGCTGCGGAGGCTGCTCTGGCGCAGGAGCAGGCGGCTCTCGCCCGCCTGAAAGCGGGGCCTTCGCCCGAAGAGCTGGCCTCTCTGCAAGCTGCCGTGGCGGAGGCCGAGATCGCCCTCGAGCAGCTTCGCGAGGCCCGGGCCAAGATGGTGGAGGCACGGCGGCTGTATGCACCCTTCGATGGTACGATCACCAGCATCGCCATCAGGGAAGGACAGGCGGTCAACCCTTCGCAGGAGGCGATGGTGCTCGCCGATCTGAGGGAGCTGCAGGTCGAGACCATGGACTTTTCCGAGCTGTACGTGGCCCGCGTCCGCGCCGAGATGCCGGTAGAGGTCATCGTCCCTGGCTCGGGCGTGCCGATCCTTCAGGGACGGCTGAGCTATGTTTCGCCCCAGGCGACCGTCTCTCCCGGCGGCGAGGCGACCTACCGTGCGATTGTCACCCTCGAGCGCCAGGAACCCGCCCTGCGCTGGGGGATGAGCGCCGAGATCTCCTTCGGCAGGACGCTGGGCAAGACGATAGGCCGGTAACGGGGGCTGACGCCGGGGCGGCAGGGGGCCGGTCGGGGGCCTCTCAGCGCCGACGGTGTCGGCCCGCGCGTTTTGGCGGATCAGCGACCAGCAGGAGAGCCGAGTTCCCATGCCCGTGCTGGAGACGATACTCCTCGGCAAGCACTATCAAACCGGCGACGCGCGGCGCGTGGAGGTGCTGCGCGGCCTCTCCTTGTCGGCAGAGCCTGGAGAGGTGGTCGCCGTGGTCGGGCCGCCGGGCTCGGGAAAGACGACTCTGCTGAACCTCATCGCCGGGCTCGAGCGCCAGACCCGCGGCGTGCTATACCTCGACGGTACCGACCTCGGAGAGCTGCCCCGCTGGCGGCTCGACCAGGTGCGGGCGGAGAAGGTGGGCTTTATCCCCCGTCAGCCCCTCTTCCTGCCGGAGCGAACGGTCCTGGAGAATGTGGCCTGGCCGCTGCGGTACCTGCCTCGCCGGCGTGCCCGGAGCAGGCGGACGGCGGCGGCGGAGCTGGTGGCGCGGGTAGGGCTCGGGAGCCGTGCTGACGCTCGCCCGGACGAGCTGACGCCCGAGGAGCAGTGTCGGGCGGCTATCGCCCGCGCCTTCGTCGCCGGGCCGGCGCTTGTGCTGGCGGATGATTTCACGGCGGACCTGCCGGAGGCGGAGGCCCGCGCCCTCGTCGCGCTCCTCTGCGAGGTCGCAGCCGAAGCCGGGTTAGCCCTCATCCTCGCCATGCGGGATGAGGACCTGATCCCGGCGGATGCCCGGGTCGTGCGGCTGCCGGAGCCCGGAGTACAACCGCAGGCCCCGCCTGCCGAGCTCGCGTCTGGAGCGAGCGCCGGCATCGGCGAGGTCCTTTCCGAGGTCTATGCCAGCGAGCTACAACCCCTCGCGAGGCCCATCGCGCCGATACTGCAGCACGTCGTGCGTCCGGTGCTCTACACCCTGGCCGTGGCGGTGCTGATCGTCTACCTCTGCTTCTTTGGGCTGGAGCTGGCCGCCCGAGGCCGCGCTGAGGTGCCGGCCGACGTCTGGCGGGTGGCCGGGTGGGCGGTCACGCAGACCGTCCGGTACCTGGGCAACGCGCTACACGGCGACCTTGGCTCGATACGCCGGTATGGCTACTACTACTGGGCCGACCCGCGGACGCCGGTGCTGGTACGGGACATCGTGTGGGAGGGCATCTGCCGGAGCCTGCCGCTGCTGGGCGTGTCCCTGGTGCTGGCCGGGGTGATTGGCACCTCGCTGGGAATCGGCGCGGCGCTGGCCCGGCGCTCGCGGCTCTCGCTGGGGTACACTGTGCTGGCGGTCGCGGGCACCTCGGTTCCCAGCTTTTTCCTTGCCTTCTTGCTGCAGCTAGGGGAGATCCGGTTCTACCGCCTGACCGGCATCCAGCTTGTGCCGCTCGGGGGCTTTGGCTGGGACCGGCACATGATCCTGCCCGCTATCGTGCTGGCCGCGCGCCCGACCGCACAGGTCGCTCGCATTGCCTTTGTGGCCCTCGCCGAGGTGCTGGACGCGGACTATGTGCGGACGGCCCGCGCCAAGGGCCTGGGGGAGCTGGCTATCCTCACCCGCCATGCGCTCAAGAACGCGAGCGTCGCCATACTCACGGCGCTGGGCACGTCGCTGCGCTTTGCCCTCTCCAGCCTTCCTATCGTCGAGGTCATCTTCTCGTGGCCGGGCCTTGGGCAGAGGCTGCTGTCGGCCATGTTCTACCATCAGATGGACATGGCGGCGGGCCTCACCCTGGCACTGGGGCTCTTTTTCACCGTCGTCAACCTGCTTCTGGAGGGCTTGAGCCGCGCGCTGGACCCCCGCCTCGCCGGCGAGCGTACCCGGCTCGGGCCCGGTCGCCGATGGGCAGACCTTGTTCAGGCCGGCTGGCAAGGCCTGCTCGATCTGCCGCTGCGCCTGCAGGCTCTGTGGCGGCGGTTGACCGGTGCCGCGGAGCCACCCCCTTCCTGGATGCACCCTGTAGGGAGGGCGCGCGAGGCTGCGCCCCAAGGGCTCTCGCGGATGCTTGCGGCGATTGCGGAGGCCTTGGGCGTGCGGGCCGATCGTGCGACCTTCTCCCCGACTGAGCAGGCGCGGGACGCGGCCATCCGGCGGGAGCGGCGGCGGGCGTGGGCGCGGCACACCGTGGGGTCGCTGCCGTTCGCGGTTGGGATGGTCATCATCCTGGGGCTCCTGGCCATCATCGTCTTCGGGCCGCGCTGGGCGCCCCACGATCCTACGGCCATCTACGAGCCGCGCATGGTCGAGGGCAGGTTCGTGAGCCCGCCCTTCCCGCCGTCGAGCGAGTTCCCCCTGGGCACGGATCAGCAGGGGCGGGATATCCTGAGCCTGCTCCTCGCCGGTGCGCGGCGTACCTTCACCATCGCCTTCTTCGCCGTCCTCGCCCGGGTGGTTCTCGGGGCGCTTCTGGGGTGCCTGGCCGGCTGGTTCGCAGGGAGCCTCCTGGATCGCGCACTGATGTCGGCGATAGAGGTCCTGGCGGCCTTTCCGGCCCTGCTGCTTGCGGTGGTCGTCATCTTTGCCCTGGGGGTGAAGCAGGGCATGTGGGTCTTTGTGGCCGGGCTGTGCGTGGTCGGCTGGGGTGAGGCGGCGCAGTACGTCCGGGCGCAGGTGATGACGATCCGCGAGAGGGAGTACATCGAGGGAGCGCTCGCCGTCGGCCTTGGGGATATGCAGGTGCTCCTGCGCCAGGTTCTGCCCAACCTGTTCCCCTCCCTGATGGTCCTCGCCTGCCTGGAGACGGGCGGGGTGATGATGCTCCTCGGAGAGCTGGGCTTTATCGGCGTGTTCATCGGTGGGGGCATGCACACCACGAACGTGATGGACCAGGCGGTGACCTACTTTGACGTGCCCGAGTGGGGCGTGATGCTCTCGAACACCTGGCGCTCCTTCCGGACCTATCCCTGGGCGACGCTCTACCCGGCGCTGGCCTTTACCATCAGCGTCGTGGGCTTTAACCTCTTTGGCGAGGGGCTGCGTCGCCTCACCGAGCGGCTGACGGTCAACCTCAACCGGGTGTTCAACCGCTATACCATCGGCGCCGCTACGGCTGTCGCGGTGCTCGTGCTGGTGACGGCGGAGGCAACCGGGCCGTGGGGCAAGTACAAGCCCATGGCCGATAGCTTTGACGCTGCGAGGGCGATGTCCCATGTGCAGGCGCTGGCGGGGCCCGAGATGGAGGGACGCCGCACCGGCACGCCAGAGTTCGACAAGGCTGCCGACTATATCGCCGCCGCCTTTCAGGAGGTCGGCCTCCTGCCGGCTGGAGAGGTGCAGGTCCCCAGGTACACCTGCTTTGTCACCGCGAAACCGGACCTCTACGATCTCACCGATGTGCCCGAGCTGACCCTCAAGTCCGCTGAGGGAGAGGAGATCGGCCCTTTTGCCTACGGCCTGGACTATCTGGAGTACACGGACGGCCACGTGCAGAGCGGGTCGGCGTCGGGTGAGGTCGTCTATGTCGCTGCCAGTTCCGGCGGTGTCAGCTTTGGCCTCTCCGTAGACCAGCTGCCATGGGCCTCAACGCTCGCGGGGCGTATCATCCTCGTCGACGGAGTCAATCCCCTCATCGAGCGGACCCCCGCGGCGGCGGTGCTCGTGATCCGCCAGAAGGAGCAGCTTGCACGGCGCCAGCTCCAAAACGAGCGCGGAGGGGATTGGCCACACCGCGGCCGGCCCTACCTCTATGTGAGCAAGGAGCTGGCAGAGCGCATTCTCGAAGCCGGCGGCTACTCCCTGGAGGCGCTGCAGGAGCAGGCGAGGAACCTTGGCCTCAATGAGGCGCTGACGGCAAACACCGGCGTGGTTGCCGAGGTGTCGGTCAACATCGAGCAGCGCGCCGACGTGCCGGTGCGCCACGTACTGGCCGTCCTGCCCGGCTCCGATGTCCAGCTCGACGAGGAGGCTATCTTTGTCGTGGCCCACTACGACGGGCTCGGCCGCTGGCCGGACGGGATGCTCTTCCCGGGCGCCAACGACAACGCCTCGGGCGTTGCTGTGATGCTCGAGGCAGCGCGGGTGCTGAAGGAGTCGGGGTTCCGGCCCAAACGCACGATCTTTTTCCTGGCCTGGTGCATGGCCGAGCGGCGACAGGAGTTGGACCTGCAGCGCGTGCTATCGGTACGGCCCGGGTTCCTCGAGGCCTATCGCATCGGGGCGGTGATCGAGGTGCGGGGCGTAGGCGCCGGTACGGGTACCAATCTGGTCCTCGAGCAGGCGACGAGCGACCGGGTGACGGAGGCCTTCCGTGAGGCGGCGCGCCGGGAGGGCGTGCCCGTCTCCACCCGCGGACAGACGGTGCACAGCGCCGGCACGTTTCCCTACTATGGCGCGAGCTTTATCCCGACCCCAGGCAAGCCGCGCCTCCCGTACCTGGCTCTATCCTGGGATGGGTCGCAGACCACCGAGCATCTGCCGACGGACACGGTCGAAAGCATCGATCCCCAGAGGCTGGCGAGGGCGGGGCGGGTGCTGTCTCTGGCCCTGATGCGTGTGGCCGGGGAGCCGAAGTACTGATCTCGGGTGCCGCTCCGCACGGCAGATGGCCCCCAGCTGTGCTGTGGCCGGGACGCCCCTCTCCCTTGCTCCACAGGCGCTAGCTTGAGGGAATGCCAGCGTGCCTTCCTTCGTGAGCGCCCTCACCCCCTACCCCCGCCCCCCGGGCGCGGGGGGGGGGGGGTTGGTTAACGGGGGGGGGGGGGGGGGGGGGGGGGGGGGG
>JAIMBM010000114.1 GCA_023511475.1 Anaerolineae bacterium | reverse complement strand
CCCTTCCCCTCCCCCGGCGGCCGCCGGGGGAGGGGACGACAGCCGGCTGTGGCACCCCTCTTGCTACACGTCTACGGTCACTTGGGTAGGATCAGGGAGGCTTCAGGTGAGCCCATACCAGCGTCAGCGGCTGATCTGGCTGACATGGGTCCTTGCAGGTTTCGTGCTCTGCGGCGTCCTCGTGCTCCGCGGCGTGGCGCTGGCTCAGACGTCAGCCCAGGTCAGACACGCAGGACCCGTCCGATCACCCGACAATATCCTGGAGGCACCGCGCCAGTACCTGCATCAGCCAGTATCCCTCGAGGGCGAGATTGCCCGCGTGCTGAGCGACCGGGTCCTTGCCCTGCGCAGCCGGGCCACGCGCAAGGGGCTCCTCATCGTGCTCAGCGATGAAGCCGCGCTGCACGGCGGCCCCCATCGCGACACCCCCCTTGCGGAAGGTCAGACCGTCATCGTACTGGGCATCGTGCGGCCCCTCAACCGGCAGGAGGCAATCGGCCTCGAGGCCCAATACCGCCTGGGAGTCAGTAGCAGCAACCTGCTGGCCGGCTATGTGGACCACCCCTACATCCTGGCCTACGAGGTAAGACTCAGCACCCCAAGCACGCGCTGAGGCCCTCCGCCGCGCCAGAGCGGGCGCCGGACAGGCTCTCACCGCGGGCTCCAGGCGAACTGCTTCTCGTACAGCTCTCTGTACAGGCCGCCGCGCTCGAGGAGTGCTTCGTGCGTTCCCTGCTCCACGATCCGCCCGCCCTGCACCACGTAGATACAGTCCGCCCGGCGCACTGTGCTCAGGCGATGTGCGATGACGATGCAGGTGCGCCCCTCCAGCAGCCGCGCCAGTGCCTCCTGGATCAGGGCCTCCGTGAGTGTGTCGACGCTGGAGGTCGCCTCATCGAGGATGAGCAGCCGCGGCTGCGCCAGCGCCACCCGCGCGATGCAGATCAGTTGCCGCTGCCCCACCGACAGATTCACGCCTCCCTCCTGCACGAGGGTGTCATACCCCTCGGGGAGGCTCTGCACAAACTCGTCGAGGTTTGCCAGGCGGGCGGCCTCTCGCACCTCGGCATCGCTGGCCTCGGGTCGCCCAAAGCGGATGTTGTCGGCAATCGATGCGGAGAAGAGGAACGGATCCTGCGGCACGATGCCCATGTAGCGGCGCAGCGAACGCTGCTGCAGCTGCCTCACATCATAGCCGTCGATCAGCACCGCCCCCCGTGTGACGTCATAGAACCGGGCCACCACACTCGCGATCGACGTCTTCCCTGCACCCGTAGGCCCTACGAGAGCCACTACCTGCCCCGGCTCGATGGTCAGATTGATGCCGCGCAGCGCCGGCTCGGCACCCCGGTAGCTCAGCCAGACGTCCCGCAGCTCGACCCGCCCCTCCAGCCGCTGTAGCTCGATCGCCCGCGGCGGATCGGCGACCTCGACGGGGCTGTCCAGGAGCTCCAGCACACGCTCGCCGCCCGCCATGGCCGACTGCAGCGTGGCATAGACCTGGCTCAGGTCCCGGATGGGCTGGAAGAGCTGTCCGACGTACGCGAGGAAGGCTACCACCACGCCGATGGTCAGCTCGCCATGGGCGACGGCCCGGCCGCCGACCCACAGGACGACTCCGGTAGCTATCATCCCCAGAAAGTCGACCACTGGCGTAAAGGCGGAGGCGAGGGCGACTGCGGCCACATGGGCATCGCGGTTCTCGCGGTTCATCTGCTCAAAGTGCTCGTGGGTCGTGGCCTCCTGCGCAAAGGCCTGGATCACGCGGACGCCTCCAATGTTCTCGGCCAGGTCCCCAACGACAGCGCCGATCTTCTCGCGGGTCTCGCGGAATGCCACTCGCGCATGGCGCGTAAAGACCGCGGTCGCCAGCACCATCAGCGGCACCACGCTCAGGGCGAGCAGCGCCAGTCGGGGGCTCAGCGTGAGCATGACCACGATGATGCCCACGACGATCGCCAGGTCCCCGACGATGCTGACCAGGCCCTGCGAAAGCAGGTGATTGATGACGTCCACGTCGTTGATGACACGGGAGATAGTGACACCGACGATGTGCACATCGTGGAAGCCGATATGCAGCTCTTGCAGATGCCTGAAGAGCTTCCCTCGCAGGGTGGCCAGCACGCGCTGGCTCAGCAGAGAGAGGGCATAGGTCTGACCAAAGCTCGTGCCGTACATGCCGACATAGACGAGGCCCGTAGCCAGCGCGATTCTGGTCAGGCCTGCGACGTCCCCAAGGCGCATGTAGCTGTCGATGGCCACCTTGGCCAGGTACGGCGCCAGCAGGTTCAGGCCCGCACCGGCGGCCATCAGCAGTGCTCCCAGCACCAGGAGATACCAGTAGGGCCGGACAAAGCCCAGCAGGCGCCGCAGGACGCGTGGGTTGAAGGCCGCGCCTTCCTTCGGCCTGCCAAAGCTGCTGATCATCGAGTAGGGTCCGCCGGGCCCCGTGCTGCCACCAACCCCGATGCGCAGCCCCATTGCCTACGCCCCTCCCCCCTCCGCGCTCGCCAGCAGCTGCCGGTGGTAGATATCGGCGTAAAAGCCGCTGCGGTGCAGCAGGTCGTCATGCGTCCCCTGCGCCACGAGCCGCCCACGGTCGAGCACCAGGATCAGGTCAGCCTTGCGCACCGTGCTCAGGCGCTGCGCAATGATGAAGGACGTGCGCCCGACCATCAGCCGCTCGAGCGCGGCCTGGATCTCCAGCTCGGTATCGGTGTCGACGCTGGAGGTCGCCTCATCGAGGATCAGGATGCGCGGATCCTTGAGCAGCGCCCGCGCAATGGCGATACGCTGCTTCTGGCCGCCGGAGAGCGTCACGCCCCGCTCACCAACCCTCGTGTCGTACCCCTGTGACATCTGCATGATGAACTCGTGTGCCTGCGCCGCCCGTGCCGCCTCGACGATCTCCTCCATACAGGCGCCGGGGCGCCCAAAGGCGATGTTCTCCCGGATGCTCGCGGCAAAGAGCGTCGTCTCCTGCAGCACGATGCCAATCTGCTGGCGCAGCGAGGCCAGGGTGACGTCCCTGATGTCGTAGCCGTCGATCAGCACCCGCCCAGCGGTAGGGTCGTAGAACCGCGGGATCAGGTTGATAATCGTGCTCTTTCCAGACCCCGTCGCGCCGAGGAGCGCCACCACCTGCCCGGGCTGAACCTCGAAGGAGACGTCCTCGAGCACTCGCTTCCGGCCAAAGTACGCAAAGGAGACGCCCTCAAACCGGACGTGCCCTCGGACAGGCGGCAATGGCACAGCGCCGGGCTTTTCGCGGACCTCGGACTCGGCGTCGAGAATCTCGAACACGCGCTGGCCCGAAGCGATGGCGCCCGCAATCGCCGAGATGAGCATCCCAAGCCGCCGCACCGGCAGGACGAGCTGCGCCAGGTAGGTGTTGAACGCGACAAGCTCGCCCAGCGTCAGCCGCCCCTCGATCACGAGCCGGCCGCCGTACCAGATGATGGCGACGGTGCCAAGGCTTGCGATGAGGTCCATGAGCGGCACGTTCTTGGCCTGGACCAGAGCCGACCTGACGGTGAGGTCGAGGAGGCTGCGGTTCTCACGGTCAAAGCGCTCGCACTCGGCCTGCTCCTGAGCAAAGGCCTTGACGATCCGCGCCCCACGCAGATTCTGCTCCAGGCGGGTGGTCAGCACGCCCAGCTGCTGCTGAAGTGTTGTCGAGAGGGGTCGGAACAGCCGCCCATACCGGTAGGCCTGGAGAGCCAGCAGCGGCATCGAGCCCAGGGAGAGAAACGCCAGGAGCGGGTTCATCCGCACGAGCATGACTGCGGCCCCGAGAAACAGGATCGCGCAGTCGAGAAGGCGCAGGAGCGCACGCCCGGTGAGGAAGCGCACCCGATCAACATCAGAGATGGCCCGCGCCAGGAGTTGCCCGCTCTCGGCGCGATCGTGGTAGCTGAACGAGAGCGACTGGAGCTTATGATGTATGGCGTTGCGCAGCTCGTAGGCCACGCTCTGGGAGACCGACTCGCTCAGGTACCCCTGCGCAAAGGTCAGCACGCCCTTGAGGAGCACGAGTCCAACGAGCGCCAGCGCCGCCTGAGGGAGAACCTCCGTGCGCCCCTCGCGGATGCCGGTATCAACGCCCCACCGGATAAACTGTGGCGCCGCCAGGTTGAGGGCGCTGACAGCCAGAATCGTAAGGTAGGCGCAGAGGGCGCTCGGCCAGTAGTGGCGCACGTACCCGAGGCACCGAAAGAAGGTGCGCCCTTCGAGCTGTGTGACCGCAGCGGGGCGTGCCCTAGCGAGAGTTGAGGTCTGCAATCTCCATCAGATGGCCCAGATACTCCAGCGCCCGGGCCAGGGCGATGACCCGCTCGGGAGGCTCCGAGCGCAGACGGTGCCGAAGCAGATCGATCCCGCCGAGGGGCGCCTGTGCGACGAGAGCCTCTCCGCGCGGCGTCAGGGTGACCAGGGCCACGCGGTTGTCCTCCGGGGAGCGCTCGCGCCGCACGAGGCCGAGCTGCTCGAGCCCATCGATGAGCTCCGAAGTCGTGCTCTCAGCAAGATACAGGTGCGCGCTGATCTGCCCGACGGGGCAGGCCCCTGCCTGCTGCAGGCGCCGCAGCACAGCGAGCTGCCGACCGCTGATGCCCAACTCGCTGCTCACCCGCTTGGCGTGGCGGCGCAGGTAGCGGTAGATGGCCAGGAGATGGTGCACTGCTTCCTGCGCGGGGCCCTCAACGACCGCACCGCCCATGCCTTCGGCCTCCCACACCTTTCGCTCACGAAACTTTCGTTAGCGAAATAATGCCTGGATTCGGTGTACTTGTCAACTCAGAGTACGCGTGTACGTGGTCAGACTCGCGTTCAGCGCATGGACGGAGGTACGCTGTCGCGAGCTGCGCCCATCGGGGTGGGCATTACGCCGAGTCACGGGAGACCCCCACCCCTGCACCCCCTGAACCCCCTGGCGGACGCGACGCGTCCGCCAGGGGGAGGGGTTGGGGTGGGGGCGCCACTCTCGGCAGGGAACTGCGCAGGCCATCGGCGCGTGCGCTCCCCGCCGAGCCACTTGTGGGTAATGAGTAGCAGGCCCGGGGCGCGGCGCGCGCCCGGGGGAGGGGGTTCCGCGGCGAGCCGCCGCGAACCCGATCCCGATGGGCAAGGCTGCCAGCAGCCTGTCTCCGCGTCACGCTGTGAATGCGAGTCTGAACAGCTACCTGCAAACACCTCTTTGACAGGTCCCTGAACCAGAGTATACTACGCCAGACATGCTCAACGTACGAGTTGGGCGAAGCAGTATGAAGAACAGGTGCGTTTGTATGGATTCGGACGGTAGTAACGGACAACTACCAGACCAACGTTCCAAAACCGCTCCACATAGCCAGGTTTGTGGCCCCCCGTAGGCGATGAGCTACGTCCCGGAGGAAGCACCTCCCCCGTGAATCCTCTTGGCACGCGGCTCCTCGCCGCGTGCTGCTTTTTTCTGTGTGGGTCTCAGCCGGGTGCTGCGACGAGGAGCGGCTTCAGGACGAGGGGAGGTGCGAGATGCCCATCCACTTCAGCCAGCTTCTTGGCAAGCCCGTGTGGGATGCCCAGGGCCACAGGCTTGGTCGCTGTCAGGATTTGCTGTTTGCGGAAGGCCGCAGGGGCTTCCCGATACTGCGGGCCCTCGCTCTCAGGGGGCGCGTCCACCCGCTCCTCATCCCCGCGGAGGACATCGCCCACCTTCAGCCCTCCATCATCCTCCGTACCTCGGAGGTGCGCGAGTACTCGCCGGATGGGGATGAGCTGTGGCTCAGGGAGCAGGTGCTGGACCGGCAGATCGTCGATATTGAGGGACGACGCCTTGTCCGCGCCAACGACCTGCAGATCATACGCAACGGCAGTGAGGGCCGTTTCTACCTGGTCGGCGTCGAGACCGGAACCCGGAGCCTGCTCCGCCGTATCGGCCTCGAGGGAGTCAGCGCCGGCCTCCTTGCCCTGGCAGGCCGCCGCCCCGCGCCCAAGGTCATCCCCTGGCAGGATGTCTCCTCGGTCCCGGCGGATGCGCCCATCCGGCTCCGCGTGGCGCGCGAAAAGCTGCGGGAGATAGACCCGGTCGACATCGCCGACATCATCAGCGATATGGACCGCTCCTCGGGCCAGTCGCTCCTGGAGACTCTGGATACGGAGACGGCGGCCGACACCATCCAGGAGGTCCATCCCGAGATGCAGGCGGCGCTCATCTCGGCTATGGAGCCGGAAAGGGCCGCCGACCTCCTCGAGGAGATGGACCCCGACGCTGCCGCCGACGTGCTGGCCGATCTCCCTGCCGAGGACCGGGCCAACCTCCTCGCGCTAATGGAGCGCCCTGAGGCGGCCGACGTCCAAAAGCTGCTCGAGTATCCGGAGGATACCGCCGGCGGCATCATGACGACCGAGTACTCGGTCATCCCCGTCGGGCTCACGGCGGGCGAGGCGCTGGAGTACCTGAGACAGTCGCCGAGGGCACAGGAGGACGAGGCACTCTACTACGTGCACGTCGTGGACGAGGCCGGGCGCCTGCAGGGGATCGTGTCCTTGCGGGACCTGGTGATGGCGGACCCGCGGGTCCCTGTGCGTGAGATCATGGTAGAGCGGCCCATCACGGTCGAGCCTCTCACTCCCCAGAGGGAGGTTGCCCGCCTGGTTGCCCGGTACAACCTGCTGGCGGTGCCGGTCGTGGACCAGGACCGCGTCCTCCACGGGATTGTCACCGTAGATGATGCCATCGACCCCTTCATTCCGACCGCGTGGAAGAAGCGACTGCCTCGCTTCTACTAGCGGCTGACCCGAGGAGGCGACATGCGGCTGGCAATCAAGAGAGCCGGAGGCGTCCTGCGTCGGGCGTTCCTCTTCCTCGCCATCCTGGGGCCGGGCCTGATCACCGCCAGCGCGGACAATGACGCCCCCGGGATCGCGACCTACTCGATGGCCGGCTCGACCTTTGGCTACAAGTTCCTCTGGATACTGGTGTGGATTACCGTCGGTGAGGCGATCGTGCAGGAGATGGCCGCCCGGATGGGGGCGGTGACCGGCAAGGGCCTGACCGACCTGATCCGCGAGCGCTTTGGGGTGCGGCTGACTATGCTGGTCGGCCTCGGCCTGCTGATTGCCAACTCGGGGACCACGACGGCCCAGTTGGCCGGCATCGCCTCGGCCGCAGAGCTTTTCGGCATCCCGCGGTACGTCGCCGTGCCGATAGCGGCGGCCGGGGTCTGGCTGCTGGTGACGCGGGGGTCCTATCAGCGGGTCGAGAAGGTGCTATTGGGTTTGTCGCTCTACTCGGTGGCGTACGTGGCTTCGGCCATACTGGCGAGGCCGCCTTGGGGCCAGGTGCTTCAGAGGGCGCTGGTGCCGACCTTTCAGCTGGAGACCCGCTACGTGCTGGCGGTGCTGGCGACTGTTGGTACCACGATCACCCCCTGGGCGGCGGTCTATATGCAGGCCTCGGTGGCCGACAAGGGCGTTACCATCGAGAGCCATCCCAACACTCGCCTGGACGTGGTGGTCGGCTCTGTGGTCGGCAACCTGGTATCGGGGTTTATCATCATCGCCACCGCCGCCACGCTCTTTGCGCACGGCATCCAGGTAGAGACGGCCGAGCAGGCGGCGATGGCTCTCGAGCCTGTCGCCGGGCCCTGGGCCAAGACGCTGTTTGGCGTCGGGCTGCTGGGCGCGTCGCTCCTCGCGGCGGCAGTGCTGCCGCTGGCGACGACCTATGCGCTCTGTGAGGTCTTTGGCTGGGAGAGGGGCATCGACCGGTCCCCTCAGGAGGCGCCGGCGTTCTACGGCCTGTACACCGCCCAGATCGTGATCGGCTCGGTGATCGTGATGGTGCCCGGGCTGCCCCTCTTTCCGCTGATGTGGCTCTCGCAGGTGGCGAATGCGGTGCTGCTACCGCTCATTCTCATCCTCATGCTCCGCCTGGCCAACAGCCGCAGGATCATGAGGGGGTGGCGCAACGGCCGGGCGAGCAATGCCTATGTTGCCGTCCTGACGGTGCTTGTGACTATCGCTACCGGAGCCTTGTTTGTGGCGAGCTGATATGGGCTCAGGGGCGGAAGTGTCTTCCGCAGATGTAGGGTGACAGAATAAGGGGGTGCGGGGGGGGGGGGTGGGCCCCCCCCCCCCCCCCCCAAGAATTTGTTTAACCCCAGCCCCCGGGGCCGCCGGGGGGGGGGG
>JAIMBM010000113.1 GCA_023511475.1 Anaerolineae bacterium | reverse complement strand
CTATTTCCCCGTGCCCCCGGTGGACACCCTGCAGGACATTCGCAATGCCATCTGCCTGGCGCTGGAACAGCAGGGGGTGGAAGTGGAAGTGCATCACCACGAGGTGGCCGCCGCTGGCCAGCTGGTCACCCTCGGGATTCGCCCGGGCTACCCCGAGACGGCATACGGGTACATCGAGCGCGGGCGCCTCATGCGTCGTATTCGGGGCATCTCGGTGTTCAGGGTCAGCCGGTTCATCGAAAAGCCTCCTGCAGAGCAGGCTGCCTGGTTTGTCCGCAGCGGGCGCTGTCTGTGGAACTCGGGGATGTTCGTGTGGCGCGTCGACACGATCCTTGAGGCGATGCGTCAGTGGCTGCCCGACCTCAGCCAACAGCTTGATCGCGTTGCGGCGGCCTGGGGTACACCGGCTCTCGAGGCCACGCTGGCGGAGGTGTGGGACGACACGCCCAGTGTCAGCATCGACGTCGGCATCATGGAGCGCGCCGACCAGGTCGCCGTCGTGCCAGCCGACATCGGATGGAGCGACGTCGGTAGCTGGGCGAGCCTGGCTGACCTGATGTCCACGAGAAGCGGCGGGAACGTGGTCCTCGGCGAGGGCGAGCACCTCGATCTCGATACAGAGGACTCGCTGATCTATGCCCCTGGCCGGACCGTTGCCACCATCGGCCTGCGGGGGCTCATCGTCGTCGACACTGGCGATGTGCTGCTTGTCTGCCCGAAGAGCCGGGCGCAGGACGTTCGCCAGCTCGTCGAGAAGCTCCGGCGGGCCGGTCGGCACGACCTGCTGTAGGCGAGGCCGGGGCAAGCCGCCCTTACGGGGGATACCCTGAGGCGACCAGGAACGGTACCATGCAGGCAGAGATCATCTCTATCGGCACTGAGTTGCTGCTCGGCCAGATCGTGGACACCAATGCCGCCTACATCGCCCGGCAGCTTGCGAGCATCGGGCTCGACCTCTACTACAAGACGACGGTGGGCGACAACGAGGCCCGCATTGCCGCCATCCTGAGGCAGGCTCTCGCCCGCTCCGGCGTGGTCATTGCCACCGGTGGCCTCGGGCCGACGGTCGATGACGTGACGCGCGAGGCCGTTGCCGCGGCGACGAGCCGCCCGCTCGAGCTCCGGGAGGAGCTGATCCCCGAGATCGAGGCCATCTTCCGGCGGCGTGGCACGCGGATGACCGAGAACAACCTCCGCCAGGCCCAGCTGCCGCGGGGCGCCACCCCCATCCACAACCCGGTCGGCACGGCGCCCGGCTTTATCGTGGAAGATGCGGCCGGGATCGTCATCTGCCTGCCCGGTGTCCCGGCAGAGATGCGTTACCTCATGGAGCACACCGTCCTCCCCTACCTGCGGGAGAAGCTTGGCCTCAGGGGCGTCATCAAGGTCCGCAACCTCCACACCTGCGCTATCGGCGAGAGCCAGGTTGACGCGCTGATTGGAGACCTCGAGCGCGCAGCTAACCCGACCGTTGGGCTCGCTGCCCATCCGGGCCAGACCGATGTGCGCATCGCTGCCAAGGCGGAGAGCGAAGAGGAGGCGGCTCGCCTGATCGCCGACACCGAGGCAGAGGTGCGCCGGCGGCTCGGGGATTGCATCTACGGCGCCGACGACGAGACGCTCGAGGGGGTCGTGATCGATCTGCTGCAGCGGCACGGGCGGACGCTCGCCGCCGTAGAGACCGTGACGGCCGGGGCGATTGCCGGGCGGTTGAGCGGTGCTGACCGCGAGGGCAGGTGGTTCCGGGGAAGCCTGGTGGCGCAGGGCACAGCGCTCGCCGACCGCCTCGGCCTGCAGGCGGCCGGGCCCGTACGAGAGCTCGCGGCGGCTGCTGCGCGTCGCATCCGCGAGGTGCAAGGCACGGACTGGGGCCTGGCGGTGCTCTCCCCCTTTGGAGCGCCCGAAGGGGTGGTGTGCATCGCGCTGGACACCGGCGACCGGGCGCTCGTGCACGAGCGCGACTTTTCGGGCCGGCCCGCCGAGCTGGCCGTGCCCTGGGTGGTTGTCGTCGCCCTCGACACTGTGCGCCGGGCACTGCTCTAGGTTGTGACCCCTGCGGGGTGTCTGGGCGTGCCTGGGGCGTCCTCTGGCGGACCGTCGCCTGCCGCTGCGTGCGGGATCCCCTCCCCTTCAGGTTCAGGGGCGGACAGGCTGCCTCAATCGCCGTCTCTTTGCTCTTCTCGGGAGGGTGCCCCATCCCCCCGACCCCCTTCCCCGCCGCGCAAGCGGCGGGGAAGGGGGCGTTTTTTATAGTAAGGGGGTGCTGGCGAGGCGATGGGCAGCGACGCGGGCTGACTCGTCGGACGTGCACGGGTCCGCGACGGACGCGCGGTCATGTCTGTGTTCCGGGTTGCTCCGGCCTATGCGACGAGTCGCCGGCTGATCTCGTTGTGTCGGGCCACCAGTCCCTCAAGGTCCAGCCCCACTATGTGGCCCTCCCAGACGCGTACGCGCCCATCCACGATTGCCAGATCGACCGTCTGCGGGGCGCAGAGCACGGGCACTGCGGCGAGGTCGTGCAGTGCGCCCGCGTAGGGGAGGCGGTCGAGCCGCAGCCCGATGAGGTCCATCGCCAGGCCCGGGGCAAGGGTGCCGATATCGTCACGGCCCAGGGCTCGCGCCCCCTGCCTTGTGGCCATCTGGAGGACCTCTCGCGGACCGATCGCCTGGGCGCCCCTGGCCACACGCTGCAGGAGCAGGGCCTGTCGCGCTTCTGCGAGCATGTGGGACGAGTCGTTAGAAGCGCTGCCATCGACTGCCAGCCCGACGACCACGCCTGCCGCCAGCATCTCCACCACCGGCGCCACCCCTGAACCGAGGCGCATGTTCGAGGTCGGGCAGTGAGCCACCGAGGTGCCGGTTCGTGCGAGGCGGGCGATCTCCGGCGAGCTCACATGCACGGCGTGGGCCAGCCACACGTCCGGGCCCAGCCAGCCCAGGTCCTCCAGGTACTCGACCGGCCGCCGCCCCGTGCGCCGCAGCGTGAACGCCCCCTCCTCCGGGGCCTCCGCGACGTGGGTGTGCAGGCGCACGTCATGCCGACGCGCCAGCTCTGCGGTTTGCCGCATCAGGCCCTCCGTGACCGAAAAGGGGGAGGTAGGCGCCAGCGCAACCCGGAGCATCGCTCGCGGGTGCGGATCGTGGTAGCGCAGGATCAGCCGCTCACTGTCGGCGAGGATGGCATCCTCATCCTGCACCAGCTCATCAGGGGGCAGCCCTCCCTGCGAGACGCCCAGCGACATGCTGCCGCGACAGGGGTGAAAGCGAACCCCCAGCTCCTGAGCCGCGCGGATCTCGTCGTCGACTGAGACGCCATTGGGGAAGATGTAGAGGTGATCGGTCGTGGTGGTGCAGCCCGAGAGCAGCAGCTCGGCGAGACCGACGAGGGCGGCCGTATAGACCGCCTCTGGATCGAGCCCCCGCCACACATCGTACAGCGCGATCAGCCAGTCGAAGAGCCCGGCATTGACGACCCGGGGCAACGCCCGCGCGAGGGTCTGGTACAGGTGGTGATGGGTGTTGACCATGCCGGGCAGGACGAGCATACCCCGCGCATCGACAACCGTGTCGGCCTGCTGCGGCAGGTCCTCCGTGGGGCCGACCTCCAGTATGCGGTTGCCCGCGGCGTATACGCCACCATCCGCGATCTCTCGGCCGGCATCGTCCATGGTGATGAGCAACTCGGCATGGCGGACAAGGAGGGTTGTCGCCTGTGTGTCCGCGCGCTCACTCGCCCCCGATAATCCTTCCATCCCTCATCTCGATAACCCTCGTCGCCCTCGCGGCAAGGTCGCGCTCGTGGGTGATGAGGAGGACCGTTTTGCCCCGGGCGCTCAGCCCCGCCAGCAGCTCGACGATCCGCTGACCGGTGTGCCAATCCAGATTGCCCGTTGGCTCGTCGGCGAGGAGGATAGGCGGGTCGTTGGCCAGGGCACGCGCGATCGCCACGCGCTGCTGCTCGCCCCCCGAGAGCTCTGAGGGAAGATGATCGGCAAGCTCTGCAAGCCCGACTTCGGCCAGGCACTCCTTTGCCCTCCGCCGGCGGTCACCCCGGTAGCGTCCGCTCAGCTCCATGGCCAGCATCACGTTCTCCAGGGCCGTCAGAGTGGGCAGGAGCTGGAAGAACTGGAAGACGATGCCGACCGCCTGGCCCCGCCAGCGGGCGAGCCGGTCTTCATCCAGGGTGCTGAGGTCGAGCCCCTGCACACGGATGCTGCCCGAGGAGGGGCGGTCGAGGCCGGCGAGGAGGTTGAGCAGCGTCGATTTGCCACTGCCCGACGGGCCGATGATGGCCACAAACTCTCCCGGGTGCACGGTGAGGCTGACCCCACGCAGCGCAACCGAACTCTCCTGACCGGGGCGGTACACCTTGGTCACGTCCCGGGCGACGATGATGGGTTCTCCTACGGGCTCGTCAGGCAAGACTCATCCTCTGAAGGCCGGCTTGCAGATGAACTCCTGAATCCTGAGGTCGAAGAACTGCTGGGCGTTGGCTGGCACGAGCAACACGGCCGTGTCGGCGCCGCGGCCTGTGCCGGCGATGGCCAGCACCGTCTCGCCGGTCGGGACCCGGCCGGCATCGGCGGCCATCATTGCGATCTCACAGGCAACCTTTGTGCCCTCGCCGAGCACACGGAGCGTATAGGCGATGATCTCATCCAGCTCGTATGTGCCCAGCTTTTTGCGCACAGCCCGGTTCACGCCGCCCAGGGCATGCTGGCAGGTGAGGATATCGACCCCTGCCTTGAGCATGGCCTCACGGTGCTCGTGCAAGAGCTCCTGCTCGTTCGGACGGGCAAAGCCGGTCGAGTGCGTCACGGCCACAACGTGGTAGCCAGCAAAGACCTCTGCTGCCCGCCGGCCGGTCGCCCCGGAGGTCGTGGCCACGAGCACGTGCTGCAGGCCGAGCGCATCGGCCCGTGCGCGGGCGAGGCGCAGCGTGTCCTCGGTATTCTCCGGACCGGGCCGGTCGAAGTAGACGACGGATACCGTTGTGCCGTTCACCTGGTTGCCCCTCCACTGGTGAGAGCCAATACCGGCAGCCTTACCGTGTATCATGATACCACAGCCCCGCCCTCTGACCAAGGCGTGGCGGTCGGCGCACCGCCTTCAAGGCGGCTCGACATGCAGCAGTCGTCCCTCGCGCTCGCGGCGTGGGCACGCCGCCCGAAGCTCCCTTACCTGCGGGGCAGGTCCTCGAGCTCCAGATAGCTCGTCACCCTGCCCCCACTGACATGCCAGATGCGGCTGGCGAACTGCTGGATGAAGTAGCGGTCATGCACGGCGGCCAGGACCGTCCCTGCAAACAGGGCAATGGCCTGCTCAAAGCTAGCGCGGCTCGGGATATCCAGGTGGTTGATGGGCTCATCCAGCAGCAGGAGGTTGCATCCTGTGGCCACCAGTCGGGCCAGCACCAGGCGGGCCCGCTCACCAAAGCTCAGATCGCCCACCGGAAGGAACACCTCGTCGCCCGTGAAGAGGAAGCGGTGCAGGAAGGTTCGTATCTCCGTTTGCGAGGCACCGCTCACCTCTGCGATGACCTCGAAGGGCGTCGCGGCCGGGTCCAGCACCTCCTGCTCCTGCGCATAGTAGCCTACGCGCACCCCTGCGCCGAGACGGACCCTCCCGGCCAGCGGCTCGAGCTCTCCGGCCAGGACGCGGAGCAGGGTCGTCTTGCCCGAGCCGTTGGGGCCGACCAACGCCACACGCTCGCCCGCCCGCACGGTCTGGCTGACCTCGCTCACGACCGGTACGCCTCCGTACCCGGCTGCCACGCCTTCTAGGATGGCGACCTCGCGCCCGCTCTCAGGAGTATCGTCGAACTCGAGCTTCATGTGCCAGGTGAGCGCCGGCTTTTCAACGCGGGTCTCCTCCAGCTCGCGGTCGAGCCTTCGCCTCTGGACGACGGCGCGACGGGCGATGCCCTTGGCGATCTTGCGCTGATGATAGTGGAGCGTTCCCCGCTCGATCGAGGCGGCATAGGCGCTGAGGCGGCGGATGTCCTCTTGTACCCGGGCGACCCGCTCCTGCTGGTCCTTGTAGGCGGCCCACTGCTTCTCGCGCTCTCGCAGCTTTGTCGCGACATACTCGCTATAGTTGCCGGGATAGGCGGTTACCTTGTGCGTGAGCGGGTCGAGGTCGAGGATCGTCGACACCGTGCGATCCAGGAAGGTCCGGTCGTGGGATACGATGAGCGCCGCCCCGCGATAGCCTCGCAGCCAGGCTTCCAGCCACTCCAGCGCCTCAAAGTCCAGGTGGTTGGTGGGCTCGTCAAGCAGGAGGAGCTGGGGCTGGTCGAGAAGCAGGCGGGCCAACCCAAGCCGCGTTTTGTGTCCGCCGCTGAGCACAGCGACCCTCGTCTCGAGGGCAAGGCTCTGCAGGCCGAGTCCTGCGAGGACCGCGGCCGCCTCGCGGGCGCGCTTTGCCCCCTCGGCGATGCGCTCGAGGTCGGCGAGGGCGCGGTCATAGTCTGCGACGAGACGCTCGCGCGAGGCACCGTCGGAAGCTGCCAGCGCCATGGCCGCTGCGGCCACGCGCTCCTCGGCCGCTGCCAGCTCCTCTGAGGGAAGCCCAAGGTAGTCCGCGACCGTCACCTCGGGCGCACAGGTGACGCCCTGACCGAGGTAGCCGATGCGGAGATCGGGAGGGGACGTGCGCACTGAGCCGCCATCCGGTAGCTCCTCGCCCACGATGATGCGCAGGAGTGTCGTCTTGCCGCAGCCGTTGGGACCGACCAGCCCGACCCGGTCGCCGGGGTTCACGATGAAGGAGACGTCCAAGAAGAGGAGGTTATCCCCATAGCTCTTGGAGATCGAAGAGAGTTGCAGCATGATGTCTCACCTGTCTTTGGGAATCGATAGAGCCGCGGGGCGTGCGCTCCCGCGGCTCGTCGCCTGTGTCACAAAGGCGCGAATCAGGGATGCGCGGAACCCTAGAGCCGCTGGCCAGCTGCTACTCTGCCCGGCATCCCTGTTTCCCTCCGACAAGTGATATGACGAGTATAATGCCAGTTCTCTGCAGCGTCAAACGCCGTCGGCCCCGTACGTGTTCAGAAGCGTGCAGCCCGGTCCCGTGCCCCGGCAACGGCAGAAGCTCCCGAACAGCCGCAACGAAACGCCCCCTTCAGTGTTGTAGGCTGCGACAATGGAGGCTCTACCGGCGGGGGCACCCGAGCGGTTGACGGGCGAATCAGGCACTAGTATAATGGCGCGGCAGATAGCTCGAAAGCCCTCAGCAGGGCCGGCACAGGGCCTGGCAGGATGGTCCCATCTCAAGCTGAACGGAGGTGCAGCGGTGAGCGACGTCTTCGAGCGGGTGAAGCGGATCATTGTGGACCAGCTCGGCGTGGATGAGGCCAAAGTGACGCGCGAGGCCAGGTTCCGTCAGGACCTGGAGGCCGACTCGCTCGATCTCGTGGAGCTGATCATGCGCTTCGAGGAAGAGTTCGGGGGCGAGATCTCGGACGAAGATGCGCAAAAGATCACCACGGTGGGTGAGGCGGTGGACTACCTGGAGGCCCGCCTGGCTCAGGGAGCTTAGCGAGGCGTCGCGCAAGGAGTGATGTTCGTTGATGCGGGGGTGCCGGCCCGCGGCATGGGCATCCCCGCATCTTTTTCGCCTGAGGAAGGCGCGGGTGCCGGCGTTGCGGTGGGCGAGGAGGCAGCGATGGGCAGGGTCCGGATCGTTACCGACAGCTGTGCCTGCATACCGGAGCCATTGCCGGGTCTGCACCGTATTATCACTGTCCCGTACTATGTGCACATGGGCGGCAAGGCCTACCGCGACATGGTGGACGTCACACCAGGCCGCTTCTTTGAAGACCTCGCCCGCGCTCGCACGCTTCCAACGACGGCCAACCCCGGCCCCGGGGATTACCTCGAGGCTTTTCGGCAGGCGGTGGATGAAGGGGCCAGTGCCGTCGTGTCGCTGCACATGACCTCGATCGGCAGCGGCGCGTACCAGTCGGCGACGGTAGCGCGCGAGA
Organism: Anaerolineae bacterium; assembly: GCA_023511475.1. Classification (GTDB taxonomy): domain Bacteria; phylum Chloroflexota; class Anaerolineae; order SpSt-313; family SpSt-313; genus SpSt-313. The sequence goes on along the minus strand of JAIMBM010000113.1, from coordinate 186 downwards.
TGGCGCGCGAGGCGCTCCCCGGCCTCACCGTCGAGGTTGTCGACACGCGAAACGTGGCCATGTGTCATGGCTGGGTGGCGCTGGAGGCGGCGCGCGCCTGCGAGCGCGGCGCAGAGCTGGACAAAGTCATGGAGCTGATCCGCAGCCTGCTGCCGCGCGTGCGTATGATCCAGACCGCCGATACGC
>JAIMBM010000112.1 GCA_023511475.1 Anaerolineae bacterium | reverse complement strand
GGTCAAATTCGTCAGCGCTGACGAATTTGACCTGCTGCCGTCAAAGCCGGAAGCAAACAGTTGATCTCCATATTCTTCAAAGCTGCATCAGACTGCTGGCTGTGCGCCGGGAATAGCTTTAATAGCTCTAATTACAGCATACGCAGGCGGGCTTCGGATAGTGAAGGCTTGGTGGGCGCAAACCTCAGCCAAGATCATGACCGAAGATGCTAACGTCAGCTAGTTCGGAGCATAGGCTCACCTCGTCCACCGGCTCAAGGAGCACCGGCCCCGCCTCTGCCACGCCCTTCTCAAAGGCCAGGTGCGCTGCCAGCTTGAACGCGATCTCGGAGGAGTCGACCGGGTGGTACGACCCATCGTAGAGGGCCGCCCGGATGTCAACGGTCGGATACCCGGCCACGACACCCTTCTGCAGCGCCTCCCGCAGGCCCTTCTCAACCGCCGGGATAAAGTTCTTGGGGACGGCGCCGCCAAAGACCTCGTCCACGAACTCGAACCCGGCTCCGCGCTCCAGAGGCTCGAAGCGCACGAACACGTCGCCGAACTGACCGCGCCCGCCCGTCTGCTTCTTGTGCCGCCCCTGGGCCGAGGCCACCCTGGTGATCGTCTCCCGGTAAGGGATCTTGGGCACGTCGGTCACAATGTCGACGCCGAACTTGGTCTGCAGGCGCCGGGCGGCGATCTCGACGTGCGACTCGCCCATGCCCGAAAGGATCGTCTCATTGGTATCGGGGTCCCGGTGCACGCGAAGCGTCGGATCCTCCTCGATCAGCCGGCTCAGGGCCGTGCTCATCTTGTCGAGGTCAGCCTTGGTCTTGGGGAAGATAGCCGCCGAGAACACCGGGTTCGGGAACTCGATCCCCGAGAGCACGAGAGGATGCCCACGCTCACAGAGCGTATCGCCCGTGTTGGTCACCTGCAGCTTGGCCACGGCGCCGATGTCACCCGCCCGGACCTCCTTGACGGGGATCTGCTCCTTGCCGCGGATCATGTAGAGCTGCCCCAGGCGCTCCTCCGCGTTGCGGTTGGCATTGTACACGCGCGAGTCCGAGGCCAGCGCGCCCGAGTACACACGGAAGTAGGTGAGCTTGCCCACGAACGGGTCGGCCAGGGTCTTGAACACCAGCGCCGCGACGGGCTGCGCGACGTCCGCCTGCAGCCTCTCCTCCTCCTGCGTGACCGGGTTGGTGCCGGCAATCGGCCGCGCAGCGGGATCAGGCAGATACGCCACAACGGCATCGATCAGTGCCGCGACCCCCACGTTCTGAAGCGCCGAGCCGCACAGCACCGGCACAATCTGACCCGCCCGCGTCGCGAGAGCGAGACCCCGCCGGATCTCGTCGGCGGTCAGCTCCTCGCCCTCCAGGTACTTCATCACCAGCTCGTCGTCGGCCTCAGCAGCGGCCTCCATCATGGACTGGCGAAGCTCGGCTGCCTGCCCCTCTAGCTCCGCGGGAATCTCAGCTTCCTCGGCCTTGTCGCCAAGGTAGGCCTTCATCGAGATCAGGTCCACATAGCCTCGGAATGATGCCTGTGCACCGATCGGCAGCTGGACCGGCACAAAGGTGGCGCTGAACAGCTCACGCAACTGGTTGAGGGCCTGCTGCCAGTCCGCGTTCTCGCGGTCCATCTTGTTGACGAACACCAGTCGCGGCAACTCGCGCTCGCTCAGGTACTGCCAGTCGAGCTCGGTCCCGACCTCAACGCCTGCCGCCGCCTCGACCACGAGCACGGCACCATCGGCGATCCGGATCGCTGCCTTGACCTCACCCACAAAGTCCATGTAGCCGGGCGTATCCAGCACATTGACCTTGTGGCCCTTCCACTCAAAAGGAAGCACGGAGGTATTCACCGAGAACTTGCGCCGCACCTCCTCAGCGTCATAGTCGGAGACTGTGGTGCCCTCGTCTACACGGCCCAGTCGGTTGACTGCACCGGCATTGTAGAGCATGGCCTCCGACAGCGATGTCTTGCCGGCGCCGCCGTGGGAAAGCAGGACGACATTTCGCAGGCGTCCTACTGCGATATCTTGCATCAACGTCCCTCCTCGTCCTTGCCCGAGATGTAACCAGTTGATTGTACCACAGAACCCGGGATCGGGCAAGGTACATAGAAGGTTACGCGGGATTAGCTCCCTTCTCAACCCTCACCAGCAGGCCCAGCTCCTCCAGCTGCCGCTCCGAGATGGGAGCCGGCGCCCCGAGCATCAGGTCGGCGGCCCGCTGCGTCTTGGGGAACGCGATAACCTCCCGGATGTTCGGCTCGCCCGCCAGAAGCATCACCAGCCGATCTATCCCCGGGGCGATCCCTCCATGGGGCGGCGCTCCGAACTCGAACGCCTCCAGCAGATGCCCGAACTGCGTCCTCGCCTCGTCATCGCGCAGGCCGAGGACGCGGAACATTCGCTCCTGCACCTCGCGGCGATGGATACGAATGCTCCCTCCGCCTACCTCGTATCCATTGGCCACAATATCGTAGGCTTTGGCACGGACACGCCCGGGATCAGCCTCCAGATAGGGCAGGTCCTCATCCAGCGGCGCGGTAAAGGGGTGATGGACAGCCTGCCACCGCCCCTCCTCGGCGTTCCACTCCAGGAGCGGAAAGTCCAGCACCCAGGCAAAGGCGAGCACCCGGTCATCAAGGGCGGTGAGCCGCGGCCCAAGCTCGGAACGCAGAGCGCCCAGAACCAGGCTCGCGACTCGCGCATCGTCGGCCACCGTCAGCCCCAGGTCGCCGGGCTCCAGGGCCAGCGCGTGCACCAGCGCCTGCATCTCGCCCTCGCCCACCGCACGCGACAGAGGCGAGCGGATCTCGTCGGTGGAGCGGGCGATCCACACCAGGCCCTTCGCCCCGTTCTTCACCGCCAGGTCGGTCAACTCCTGGATCTGCTTCCGGGAGTAGCCCGCGCAGCCGGGCAGGCGCATCCCCTTGACGGCCCCGCCCGCGGCCACCGCCTGCCGGAAGATCTGAAAGCTGCTCTCGGCGGCAAGGGGCGTCAGGTCCACCAGCTCCAGCCCGAACCTGAGGTCCGGCTTATCGGAACCGTACCGGGCGATAGCCTCCTGATAGCTCAGCCGGGGGAAAGGCACCTGAAGTATGCGTCGATCCGAGACGGCCGGGACGAGCGCCGTAAAGAGCGACTCCACCAGCTCGAGCACGTCCTCGCGGTCGACGAAGGACATCTCGAGGTCGAGCTGGGTGAACTCGGGCTGCCGGTCGGCCCTCTGGTCCTCGTCCCGCATGCATCGGGCGATCTGGAAGTAGCGCTCAAAGCCCGCGACCATCAGAAGCTGCTTGAGCTGCTGCGGCGACTGCGGCAGGGCGTAGAAGCACCCCGGGTGCAGCCGGCTCGGCACCACATAGTCACGCGCCCCTTCCGGAGTCGACCGGATGAGCATGGGCGTCTCAATCTCGATAAAGCCGCGCTCGCTCAAAAAGTCGCGGATGAACTTGACTGTCCGGTGGCGCAGGATGAGGTTGCGCTGCAGCCGGGGTCGGCGCAGGTCCAGGTACCGGTAGCGCAGGCGCAGCGCCTCGTCGACCTCGCTCTCCTCGTTGATGTAGAACACCGGCGTGCGCGAGGGGTTGAGCACCGTAAGCTCAGAGGCAGCCACCTCGATCTCGCCCGTTGGCAGGTCGGGGTTCTCCAGGCCCTGAGGGCGGCGCAACACCCGTCCCCTGACCTGCACCACGTACTCGGGGCGCAGCGTCGACGCCGTCTCCTGCGTCTGGGGCGGTGCGCTCCGGTCGCAGACGACCTGCACGATCCCCGAGCGATCCCGAAGGTCGAAGAAGATGAGTCCTCCATGGTCGCGTCGACGGTGCACCCAGCCCGCCAGCGTAACCGTCGAGCCTGCATCACAGGCTCTGAGCTCTCCACAGTTGTGCGTCTTTAGCATGATTCCGGCCCTCCATGTGAGCGCCTATTATAGCAAGCTGCCCTGCGCGCGTAAAACGCCCCTGCGGGCACGAGGCTGTGCCTGCAGAGGGAGCCCAAGGAACGCAATAGCGCGAAATGAGACGAAAACGCGAAACACGAGGCTCGGAGGGCGCCGAACCCCCTTCGCGTCCTTCGCGCACCCCGTCGCGTCCTTCGCGCACCCCTTCGTGTCCTTCGCGCACCCCTTCGCGTCCTTCGCGCTTCCCTTCGCGTCCTTCGCGCTTCCCTTCGCATCCTTCGCGCTTCCCTTCGCGCTTCCCTTCGCGTCCTTCGCGCACCCCTTCGTGTCCTTCGCGCACCCCTTCGCGTCCTTCGCGATCCCCCGCCGCTTGCACTGCACCTACCGCGACCGTATAATCCGACCCCGGAGGTAGTGATGCCGAACGCACAAGCTGGCGACCTGGCCCTGCTCTATGGGCCGGACGGAAAGCGCTTTCTGATACGCCTGACGCCGGGCGAGGTACTACACACGCACCGGGGGATGATCCCCCACGATGCGCTCATAGGCACGCCCCTCGGGCGTACGGTCTACACCCACCTGAACCTGCCCTTCCTTGCCCTCGAGCCGTCCCTGCACGACCTGTTGCTCAAGCTGCGCCGGGCCTCGCAGATCATGTACCCCAAGGACATCGGCTACGTCCTGCTCAAGCTGAACGTCGCGCCCGGCAAGAGGGTGATCGAGGCAGGCTCCGGCTCGGGCGCCATGACCATCGCCCTTGCCAACGCCGTCCGCCCCGATGGCCGGGTCGCCTCCTACGAGGTGCGGCCCGATATGCTCAGCCTCGCCCGCAAGAACGTCGACTCGCTGGGGCTTCTTCCTTATGTAGATTTCAAGCTGAGGGACATTGCCGCCGGCTTTGACGAGGCCGATGTGGATGCCTGCTTCCTCGACCTGCGCGAGCCGTGGGAGTACCTCGAACAGGTGCGACAGGCGGTCAAGCCCGGGGGCTTTTTCGGCGCCCTAGTCCCGACGGCCAATCAGGTGATCGACACTCTGACGGGCCTGCAGCGGCTGGGCTTTGGCGCCATCGAGGTTGAGGAGTTGCTGCTGAGGCCTTACAAGCCGGTGCCGGGTCGGCTCCGCCCGGTAGATCGCATCGTAGGCCACACCGGCTACCTGATCTTTGCACGCACCCCTACCATCGGCGAGGCCACCCTCCCCGCCGAGGGAGCCCCCCTCGCCGACGCGGTGAGCATCCCCGGCGAGCCCCTTCAACCGGAGAGCGAGGGCGACCCACCCGAGACGTAAGCAATCTGCGCAAGGCTACCTGCCGAACTGGGGATCCTCGGCCAGTGTGCGCCGCAGGCCTTCGTCGAGAGAGATTCGGGGCCGGAAGCCTAGCTTTTCGCGCGCCTTGCGCACGTCGGCGACCAGCCGCGACACTCCCCCGCTCTCCGCGCTAGAGTATAGCACGTGGGGCGTCCGTCCCACGGCCTCGCCCACCTTCCGCGCCAACTCGTTGATGCTGACCTCCATGCCGGAGCCGATGTTGATCACGGCACGGTCCACCCCGGCTGCCGTTCCGGAGGCCTGCAGGGCCTCAACAACGTCGAGGACGTAGACAAAGTCCCGGGTCTGCTCCCCGTTACCATAGACAACGAGAGAGCCACCGCCAAGCGCCTGCTTGAGGAACTGGGGGATGACCGGAGCATGGGTCGGAGGGATCGCCTGCCCTGGGCCGTAGGCGTTAAAGATGCGCAGGATGACCGTCTCGATCCCCCACAGCGCACCCAGAGCCAGGACGTACTGCTCCGCGGCCAGCTTGCTGACGGCGTAGGGCGTCTGTGGACGTGGGACGGCTTCCTCTGACACCGGCTGCGTCGCCTGCTCGCCGTACACGGCACCAGATGAGGCCAGGACCACGCGCTTGACCTGTGCGTCACGTACCGCAGTCATGAGCGCGACCGTTCCGCCCACATTGACCGCGTTGTACTCGACGGGATAGAGGATCGACTCCGGCACCGACACGCGGGCGGCGAGGTGATAGACGCAGTCCACGCCGCGCAGCAGTGTCCAGAGCTTGGGAATGTCGCGCGTGTCGCCCCGTGTGAGGGCCACTCGCCGGTCGAGGCGCTCGCGGTCGCCGGCGCTCAGGTCATCCAGAACGCGCACATGGTGCCCCTGAGCGGCGAGCTGGTTGGCCAGCGGCACGCCCAAAAAGCCCGCGCCGCCGGTGATCAGTACGTGCATCGATCTCCCTTCCTCGTCAGCCCCGCACCTCGGCATCGACTTGCAGGTCAGGTGCATTATAGGGCCCGCGCAGGGGCGTGTCAACGTCGTTTGCGCCGGGGGCGCCCGGCTAGAAGCACCCAAGCTGGCACCGCGAGATGCGGATTCCCAGGGCCTCCGCTGCCCCGCTGACCTCGAGCCGTGTGAGGCCAAACCGCCGCGCCAGCGACCAGGCGACGGCGCAGGGGAGCCGCCCCTCGACCAGGCGCTCCCGCATCGCCTCCGAGAGGTGCAGCGGCACCTCCGCCAGCGGCTGCACGATGCGATGCTTCCCCTCGGCCTTCGGCCCATACCCGAAAAGCCCCAGCTGGCAGCGCGAGATGCGCACACCCATCTCATCGGCCATCCGCCCGACCTCGGCGGGCCTGACCCGCACCTCCCGCGCGATGCGAAAGGCCTCCTCACAGGGAAGCTGGCCTTCGACCAGGGCCTCCTCAATCCTCTTCCGGAGCAGCTCGCTCGCCACCGCCCGTCCCCTCCTGGCATGATGCAGCCCCGCAGGGCGCCGCGCATTGTACCGCCATCGGCGTGCCGAGGCAAGAGCCGCTCCGCAGCTTGGGTGCGGTTCAGTCTTGGCAGTTCGCACTCTGCCAGCCGTCACCAGCCCCCTACCTGAGGCTTTGGCCGGGAGGTCGCAGGGCCAGATGCGCGACTGCTGCCCGGGGAGTGCCCGGCGATCAGCTGCCTCCAACCGGCCGCAGCGATGCCGCTATGGCATCAAAGAGCGCGAGATCGCCATAGCCCTGCAGGCGCAGGCTCTGCCCGTTAATGACGACGCACAGCAGCGCTGCCTCGCCCGCGACCTCGCTCCGGATCTGCAGGCGCACGGCCGGCACCCCGCCCGAGAGCGTCCATCGCTCCTCCCAGAGGACGCTGTCCCCCGAGCGCGCCGCACTTACCAGCTGCTCCAGCGATCGGTTCTGCCAGGCTTTGTCGGGGAGGAGGTCGACCTTGGCCTGTCCCGGCCCGAGGCCCCCGATACCCGGTCCCGAAGAATCGAACGAGGTGAGGACCACCGCCCAGCCCGGCTCGGCCTGGATGTACCACCCGGCCGGATAGTCGAGCGCATAGCCGATCTGGGTGTCCGTATATGTGGCGAGCTCACCGGGCAGCGTCGGCAGGGCGGCGACGGGGTCGAGCCTGGTCCACATCTGACCACCGTCCTCAGTCATAAAGACCGCCCCATCGGCCAGAGCCCAACCACGCTCGCCAGCGAACTCGATGTGCCGCACGTCACGGGCCGGCAGGTCCGCCTTCAGTCCCCGCCAGGTGTTGCCGCTGTCGCGAGTGTGATACAGCGCGGGGATCCCTCCATCGGCCCCCTCGCCCAGCACCCACACCTCATCCACGCTCAGAACCGCCACGGCCTTCTGCATCCATCCGTCCGACGGCCAGTTCAGCACACTCCAGGTCCGGCCTCCGTCCTTCGTCCGGTAGAGCACGATCCCATTGCGCTCGCCCACGACCCTGACGGGGAGCGCCCCTGCCATCGGCCCAAAGAAGATGGGCGCGGAGGGGACGGCTTCGGCGCCCTCCCAGCCCTCCGGCAGCTCAAGGGGCTGTTCCTGCCAGGTGCGACCTCCGTCGCGCGTGACGTAGAGAGGGACCTTCCCGGGGACAGGCTCTGAGGCCACCAGCCAGCCGGTCATGTCGTCGGCGAAGGCGATCCCCTGCTTCAGGCCGCCAAAGGGCAGGCCTCCTGCCGTCGAGTTCTGGGGATCGGAGTGTGCCACCTCCTGCCAGGTGCGCCCGCCGTCGGAGGTGCTCAAGAGCGTCACCCCTTCGCTGCCCGCAGCGACCCCCTGGTGCACCAGCGCCCAGCCGCGACCACCATCGATGAAGCACAGGTCCACTCCCATCCCTGCTACCGGTAGCTCGGAGCGCTGCCAGGTCTCCCCTCCATCCGTTGAAGACCAGAGGCCGAGCCGCCCCGACACCTCATCCCAGCAGGCGACCCAGGCGCTCGCCCCCTCGAAGGCGGCGCCGGCAACCCGCGTTCCCGCGGCCCGGGCCGCGGCGGG
>JAIMBM010000111.1 GCA_023511475.1 Anaerolineae bacterium | reverse complement strand
GCCGCGCCGCGCTCGGCCAGCAGCTCCCCGACTCTCTCGGCCAGCCCCTTCAGGTCCGGCCCGGCCTCGGCCGCGCCGATCCCTTGGGCAGCCCCGTCTGGTTCCGGGTCGCCTCTCCGATCGCTGGTCCCCGATTCCTCGAGATGTCGTTGCAGCTTCCGAATCTGGGAGCACGGCATTACACTTCGACAGGAAGCTGACCCGAGCATCCTCCCCTCATCTCCTGGGAACACAGGCCCGTCCCACACCTCCTGGCCCATCTCTGCCACACGTGCCACTTCCGAAGGATTCACGCCCCAAACCCCGCCATATATGAGGGAAACGAGCGAATGCCCGCCATTGCGGAGGGCCTTGGGCGTGCCAGGCTCAACCGAATGGTAGCGGCCCCTAACCGGATGCCTGACCGGCACCGGCCGGACGGAGGTGATGACGGGCGTCATATCTGGTGCTGACAACCTGGCCTTGGGGATTCGACGAGAACCACATCGTACTCTCTTGGTAGTTGCGCCCAAAGGAGGCCAAGATGTACCAAAAGCTCTGCAGAGCGCTGAAGGATGAGAGCGGTATCACCGCCCTTGAGACCGCCATCATCCTCATCGCTTTCGTCGTGGTCGCGGCGGTGTTCGCGTTCACCGTCCTTTCCGCCGGCACGGTGACGACCGAGAAGGGCAAGCAGGCCATCTTCTCGGGGCTTGAGGAGGTGAGCTCTTCCCTGGAGCTGAGGGGTAGCGTCCTCGCCATCTCCAACACCGTCGGCACCGCCGGCACTGGCGCGGTCGGCCACCTCGTCTTTACGGTCGGCAACGTCGCTGGCGGAACGGGAATCGACCTGACCGACACGTCGGGCGAGAACAAGGTCGTCATCGACTACCGCGACGGGTCGCAGTACGTCTCCCCGCTCGACTGGACCGTCTCCTGGCCGGTCCGACGCGATGATGACGACATCCTGGAGGACGGCGAGCTGGCGCGGATCGATGTCGACCTCACGGGCGTCAACCTCGGACCCGACACAGCCTTCGCCATAGAGGTCAAGCCCCCTCGCGGCGGAGTGCTGATCATCCAGAACACGACGCCATCCTTCATCGACTCCGTCATCGACTTCCACTAGCCCGTGCCTCGTCGGCCGTCACCTTCCCCAAGGTCTAGTATGGCTCAGCCGGGCCGTGAGCCCGGCTGAGCCCTCCCGGGCATCTCGGCCCGGTGCGGCTCTGCCAGGCGGGCAATGGCTCTATGCCGAACCACGGTCCCGATACGGGCCCAGGCGCCCGGCCCGTGCGCGAGCCCCCGGGGCCCGTGCGTGGCACGAGTTGAGCGAGGGATGGTTATGGCTTTGGAAGACAGAATCAAGCTCCTCGAAGGTGAGATCGCCGTCCTGAAGGGCCAGATCCATAGCACTCTGCTGGAGATTCAGGAGCAAATCCTCAACCACTACTATCCGGATCTTAGGGCAGACGAGTCCGGCCCACCCGAGGTCGCCGGCAGGGGCAGCAGGCCGCCAAGAGCGCCGGGGTTTGTCGGCCTGCAGCGCGTTACGTTGGGCGAGCCAGCACCAGCCGGCACCCAGCCGGACGGAGCGGAGGGCGAGGTTACTGCCGCGGGGGCGCCAGCACCCCAGCCTGCCATCGATCGCTGGGCTGATTGGCCTCTCGTAACTCGCCTGATGAAGTGGGCGAGCGAGAGCGTGGAGAGGATCGGCAGGGAACGCACGGCGAAGGCCATCGAGATCTGTGCACAGGGGGGCTTTCTTGCACCCGGCGTGAGGGATATGCTCTTGCAGCTCATCGCGCTCAGCGATGATCAGGCGGCGCCCACGGCGGTCGGGCTGCGGGCCATCGCCGACACGCTGTCTGAGCTGAACGATATCCTGGATGGCGCGGCCGACATGTCTGGCGCTGCCCGGCTCGTGGAGTAGACTGACCTTGGACAAGGCGATTATCACCATCCTCATGATTGTGGCGAGCGTGGTCGCCGCCGTGCTGGTGTTCAATGCCGCCTATCCGGCGATCGTACAGGGCAACGGTGCCGTCCTGAGCATGAAATCTCGCATCGATGAGCGCCTGCGCTCCCAGATCGAGGTGATCCACGCCTGCAAGTCCGCGGATTATGTCGACGTCGCCCTGGTCTGGGTGAAGAACGTCGGCTCTGTGCCCATCAAGGCCGTGGAGCGCTGCGACGTGTTCTTCGGGCCAGAGGGCAGATTCACCCGGATTCCCTATGGCAGCGGGGACCCCCACTGGGAGTACGCGGTAGAAAACGCGCCCTACTGGGAACCAACGGCCACCCTGAGGGTCGTGGTCGACGTGGACTATAGCATTGCACCGGGGGAGCGATACTTCTTCAAGATGGTCACCCCCAGTGGCGTGTCGGACGAGTTCTACTTCAGCACCTCCAGGTGACGCCGTGGAGACGACTATCGCAGCCGTGATCATCGTCGCTCTGATCCTGTTCGGCATGCTCACCCTGGCGCACGGCTACCTGTCGGCGCAGGACGAGATATTGCAGTCGTGGCGAGCGACCGAGCAGCGCATGCAGGAGCAGGCGAGGACCAGCCTGCAGCTGGTCGAAGCTGCCATCCTTCCCTCGCTGGACGAGGTAGAGCTTACGATCAGAAACGACGGAAGCACCAGGCTGGCCGACCTCGAGACATGGGACATCGTCCTCGAGTACGATGCCATGGCAACATGGGTGGCGCGCTGGTACCCCTACGCGAGTCCGCTTGCGCGTGGCCAGAACGAGTGGACGATAGTGGGGATCTACCAGGACGCGGCACAGGCGCGCCCCGAGGTCCGGGAGCCCGGGATACTGAACCCCGGCGAGGAGATGGTGGTGCGCATCGCGGTCTCCCCGCCGGTGCTCGGCACCGGGGGCGGCGTGGCCGCCATTGCGGCACCCAATGGCGTGGGCGCGTCCGCTATCCTGAGTGCGCGTTGATCCCGTTCTTCTGTCGCGCAGAGGTTCGCACACATGGACCCATTTCGGCTCCTGATCGTTGATGACGACGAGGCCGTCCGCCAGGCTCTGGTGCAGACCCTGCAGGGCGAGGACTGCCAGGTGACTGCGGTTGCCACAGGTCAGGAGGCCCTGAAGCAGACCGCGGATGCGCGGGCAGACATCGTCATTGCCGACATCAAGATGCCCGGCATGGGGGGCCTCGAGCTGCTGCGCCTCCTGCGAGCCCGCGGCGACGATGCCATGGTCGTGGCCCTCGCCGAGAGCGCCGACGCCGGGCGCCGTGCAGTACAGGAGGGTGCCTTCGACTATCTCCTGAAGCCGCTGGCAGAGGCAGCGGAGATCAGGCACACGATCCGACGGGCATTGGAGCGATACGAGCTCGAGAAGCGACAGGCCGCCTGGCGGGCGGCCCAGCACGAGCGAGCCGTCGTCTCTACCGGGAACGCCGAGATCGATGCCAAGATGGGCGGTGGCATCCCGCTGGGCTCGCTGACGCTCATCGATGGCCACTCGCACGCTGGCAAGTCAGTGCTGACCCAGCAGATGGTGTGGGGCTCCCTGCGCGAGGGATACCGCCTGTCGTACTTTACAACCGAGAACACGGTCAAGAGCCTGGTGAGGCAGATGCAGAGCCTCAACATCGACGTTCTGGACTATATCCTGCTCCGCCGGCTCCGAGTCATCCCCATGGAGGTAGCCAGTTCCAGGCGGAGCAACCTCACCACATTGCTCGCTGCCATACGGAGCGAGCGCGCACGCGGCAGCGATATCGTGGTTGTCGATGCGCTCACACCCTTCGTACTCTCGACCCAGGCTCCGGAGGTGGTCAGCTTCTTTGAGGGCTGCAAACGTCTGTGCTCCGAAGGCGCTACTACACTCTGTGTCATGCACTCGCACGCCGTCTCCGGCGAGCTGCTCGTACGTCTCACGTCCCTCTGCGACGCGCACCTCAGCCTGCGTACGGAAGAGGCGGGAAACCGGCTGATCAAGGTGATGGAGGTAGCCAAGGTCCGAGGGGCGAGCCGGAACACGGGCAACATCGTCAGCTTTGAGATAGAGCCGGGGCTCGGCATGAGAATCATTCCGATCAGCAAAGCTCAGGGCTAGCAGACTATGGCCGAGAATGGTCTGCCGTTTCCCATAGACCGGATAACATCCCTCGCCGGAGGGGCACCGGGCAACTCGCTCGCCCGGTTCCCCAAGCCGCTCCGCGACGCTGCCGTGCAGCGACCCTTCCTGAAGGCCTACCTTCAGGCTCTGCCCATCGAGGAGATCGGCATACCCGAATACTACCCCGTGCTCTCCCGGTCGCTGCAAAAGCTGCACGCCCCCAACCTGATCTACCCGATCAAGCAGGGATTGTTCATCCACATCTACCCCGACCCAACAGGCGAGCGCAACTACTACATCCCCATCACCCCCGATCTGCCCGTGGTGCTCAACGGTCTGATGACCGAGATCGATCTGCACCTGCTGGACTGGGCCGAGGAGATCGGGCAGGCCGAGGCAGAGGACCGCGCTCAGGTGTTCCTGCAGTGCCTCGACAGAATCTGCACGACAGAGCCCACCCTCGACGGCTCGGCAATTCACGTCTCCCCGGAGCAACTCGAAGCCATGCGGTACCTGACCCTGCGGGACAAAGTCGGCCTCGGCGTCCTCGAGCCCCTCATTCTGGACTCCTATATCGAGGACATCAGTTGCAGCGGCATGGGTCCGGTCTTTGTCGAGCACAAAATCTTCAGAAGCCTGAAGACCTCCATCGTCTTCTCTACTCTGGACGAGCTGGACGAGTTTGTCGTCTGGCTGGGAGAGCGCATCAAGCGCCCGGTGACCCTGCGCATGCCCATCGTGGACGCCGTGCTGCCGGACGGCTCCCGCATCAACATCGTGTACGGCCGCGATATCGCCAAGCGCGGCAGCAACTTTACCATCCGCAAGTTCGCCGAAGAGCCCCTTAGCATCGTACAGCTTGTGGGGTTCGGCAGCCTCACCTATCTCATGGCCGCGTACCTGTGGATGGCCATTGAGGAGGGGCTGAACCTCTTTGTGTGCGGCGAGACCGCCTCCGGCAAGACGACACTTCTGAACGCGCTGACCGGCTTTATTCTGCCCGACGCCAAAGTTGTCAGCATCGAGGACACCCCCGAGCTGCAGGTGCCGCACGCGAACTGGCTCCGCGAGGTCGTCCGCGACATGGCCGGTGGCGAGAAGAGCAGCTCGGTCGACATGTTCGCGCTGCTGAAGGCAGCGCTGCGGCAGCGGCCGGACCGCATCCTGATCGGAGAGATCCGGGGCATCGAGGGGAACATCGCCTTCCAGGCGATGCAGACCGGGCACGGCGTAATGGCGACCTTTCACGCCGCATCGGTGCAAAAGCTCATCCAGCGGCTGACCGGAAACCCCATCAACGTGCCCAAGACCTACATCGACAACCTCGACGTGGTCGTCATTCAGTCGGCAGTGCGAGGACCCGACGGCAAGATCGTGCGCCGCGTGCTCAGCATCAACGAGATCGTGGACTATGACGCCGGCTCCGACAGCTTTTCCTTCATCACTGTCTTTCGCTGGCGCCCGGAAGATGATACCTTCGAGTTCCCGGGGAACAGAAACAGCTACGTGCTCGAGGAAAAGCTGGCCAAACGGCGAAACCTCCCCGAGGCCCGCAAGAGAGAGATCTACCAGGAGCTCGAGAAGCGGGCCAGGATCCTGGAACGGTTGCACAAGAAGGCAGGCATCAGTGGTTTCCATCAGCTCTTCAAGGTCGTTACCGAGGCCCGCAAGCAAGGTCTCCTTTAGGGACCCAACGGCCTTTGATCTCTTCTATCAGCTGACGTACATGTCGGCCGTGGCATCGGCGGGGATATCGCGAGGCCGCATCTTCCAGCTCGCCGCCAGAGTCCCTCGGGCGCCGGGCGAGTACTTCAGGCGCATACACCTGCTGTGCGAAAAGCTGGGCTACAACTACCCCTCGGCCTGCAACACCGTGGGTCAGCGGACAAGGTCCGAGGCCATGAAGACGTTCCTGCTACGCTTCGCCGATGCTCTGTCCTCCGGGCATCCCGAGGTCAGCTTTCTGAGTCAGGAGGCCAAGGTCCAGCGCGACGCGTACGAGAAGGAGTACGACCGCAACCTGGCCTCGCTCACCAAGTGGATCGACGCGTACGGCGCACTGGTGGTCTCGGCATCGCTGATCATCATCGTGAACCTCACCTCATCACTGATCTACGACCTTGGGCCGGGGATGACCATCGTTCTGATGGCCACGGCAGTGCTGACCATCGCAGGCGGTGCCTGGATCATCTCGCGGGCCGCGCCCGGCGAGCCGGAGGCCGTTTTCACCCCCGAGGGTCCGCCCCTGCAGCGCCTCGTGCTCCGTCTGATGCGGATACTGCCGCCGTCGCTTCTGGCAGCCACGGTCCTGCTGGGCCTCGTCGGGGTCGGGCCGGGATGGCTCCTGATCCTTGCCGGGCTCATCCTCCTTCCACTCGGGGTAATCGGCCTCAGAGCGACCAGAGAGATCGAGAGGAAGGACGCCGAGATCGGGCCATTCCTGCGGTCCTTCGGGGCGGTGGTCACATCCACAAGCTCCACGCTCTCCCACGCCCTGACCCAGATCGATCTCAACTCTTTCCCCAACCTCCAGCCCGACATGCAGCGACTCGACTGGCGACTCAAAGCCTCCGTCCCGCCTGCCCTGTGCTGGAATCAGTTCGCGCTGGACACCGGCAGCACACTGATCGCCGAGACCATCAGCATCTTCAACGACGCGATCGAGCTCGGTGGCGAGGCCGACATGGTCGGTGCGCTCTGCAGCGACTTTGCCACTACGGGGGTGATGCTCAGGGCGCGGCGCAAAGTGCTGGCCTCGACCTTCTCATGGCTGACCATCATGATGCATGCTGTCGTGAGCGCTCTGATGCTGATCATCCTCGAGGTTATACACAACTTTTCGGAGGTGATCGCGACAGCCACTCGTCTGCAGGAGGGCATCAACCTCGGATCGATGCAGCTGCCTGTGCTCAGCTTCGGCAGCCCGATGCTGGGACCCCTTGCAGTCCTCACGCAGGGGATGGTCATCGTGCTGTGCATCATCAATGCCTTTGCCATCGTGGCCGCCGATGGGGGCCACTTTGTCAAGGGCGCCTTCTACCTGGCTATCCTGCTCGCTCTATCGGGGGTCGCGTTCCTGGTGGCGCCACCCCTGGTTGACGCCATCCTCAAGGTCAGCTGAGGTGACCATGGACGCTCCAGACCTTGAAGTCATGCTGGACGGGACGACCCGGGACCAGAACCTGGACGCCAGGGTAGATGCCCTGCTCGCCGAGCTCAATGCCGCGGGAACCCCTGACTCGCGAAAGCCGCGCGCGCGGCGCCGGGTCGTGGCCTTCAGCGGGCTCGCCCTCGGCCTCGCCTTCGGCGTGGGCCTGCTTCTCGGCTGGCTGGCCATCGGCTGGTGGCTGTGGCCCGTACAGTGGGAGAACAGCCGGCCCTGGGAGCTGACACCCGACTGCCAGGCGCGCTACGTCGCGCTGGTCGCCGCAGAGCACTACCGCTCGGGAAACGCTGCCCAGGCGCGGCAGGACCTGGCGGGATGGGACGCGCGTCGCCTGCAGCAGTTGCTCAGCCGGATGGAGAGAGAGACGGCCGATCCAGCCATCCGGCAGCAGCTCGCTGCGCTCCGGTCGGCACTGGGCATACCGCCGGCGGAGCCGTCCCTCTGGTCATCGGTACTCAGCCGCCGGCCAATCCTGCTCAGCACGAGCCTGGCCGCTCTCCCCTTTGCGACAGCGCTGGGGCTCGCCGCGGCACCACGCGCCGCAAGGTGGCTGTGTGTCGAGTTGCCCGAGGAACTTGAGGTCGAGACGCCAGAGGCCGACCCGGACGGCCTACCCCACTGGTTGCGGGGACCCGTCAGCCGAGAACAGGCGTCCGCCGATGCCGGACCAGCCGAGACTGCCGACAAAGCGCCCCTCCCCGTCCCCAGCGAGGAGCGGGCGGCGGGTGACGGGGCGGCAGCGACGTCTACAGCCAGGGCAGAGGCATCGCCAGAGCGGCCGGCGGCGCTCGTGCACGTCGAGGTCTCGCCCGAAGAGCGAGACGCGGCCGAGGAGGAAGCAGTGACGGACGAGGTGCTGAGAGACCTGCTCGGGAACCTCGGGGCCGACGATTCCCGTCTGGAGACGCTGGCCTTGATGACAGAGCCCATCGACGTCGAGACTCTGGCCGAAGACACAGCCCAGGTGCTCGAGAAGCTGCGCGCCC
>JAIMBM010000110.1 GCA_023511475.1 Anaerolineae bacterium | reverse complement strand
GATAGCTGATAGCCGATAGCCGATAGCTGATAGCTGATAGCCGATAGCTGATAGCTGATAGCTGATAGCCGATAGCCCGAATCAAAAACGACCGCGAACCCTCGTCTCGGGGACGAAGGTGCGGCCGTGCGCACTCCGCGGTACCACCCCGCTTGACTCGCCCTGTGGCGAATCCACTCATTGCCGCCGGCGGCCCGCAGGCTTACCGGCTGCCCGTGTAACGGTGGGCTTCCGGGGCGAACTACTTGCGCCGGCTGTGGCGCTTTCCCCCGCCCGGCTCGGGAGTGAACTTGGGCTCGCTTGGACCCAAGGGGGCTTGCAGTCGGTGACCCCCTCTCCCTGGTGGCCTCCACGCGCCTACTCTCTCCGTCGCAGCCGTTCTTTCCGCGGATTATACAGGTGCAGGGCCCGCGCGTCAAGTAGCCAGCCGTGCGGATTTCAGGTATAATGGCGCGCGAAAACCGCGTGCCCATGTGAAGGCGAGGTCTCACCGAATGGTCGAGTCCCAGGACGCCCGGGCCCTACCCTCAGAAGGTGCCGGGGATGGGACGAGCGCCGACGCCCTCTACAGGCAAGGCATGGCCTACTACCGTCGCCGGCAGTGGCAGCAGGCTCGGGAGAGCTTCCGGAACCTCAAGAAGCTGGACCCGGGCCGTCGCGGGATCGACGCCCTACTCAACGAGCTGGACATCTTTATCCGTCTCGAATCCTTTGCCCCGCATGCACTTGCCGAAGAACTGCCGCAGGCGGCTGAGGCGACTCAGCCGCGCCCGGCCGCCCGCAGGCGGGCCCCGTGGCTTATGCCGGCCACCCTCGGTGCGATCGTCCTGGTATCCCTTGTCTATGGCATGGTCAGTCCACGGCTGGACCAGCGCGTGGCGCGCCTGAGGCAACTGGGCCGAGAGAGCGTGGCTGCCCGGCAGTGGCCACAGGCCATCAATGCCTACGAGGAGCTGCTCTTGCTCATGCCCGAGGATGGCGAGGCCCGGCAAGGCCTCTGGATGGCCTACTATGAGCGTGGCGACCAACGCGCTGCCGAGGCCATGATGCTGGAGGAGAGCGGGCGCTTTCAGGAGGCGGCCCGGGAGTGGGAGCAATCCTGTGCGGATTTCGGCGCCGCCCTACAGGTCCAGCCGAGCCCTCAGTTGCCCGATCCGCGCGGGGAGGCATCCGCCCGCCTCGCTGCCTGCCGGGAGCATCAGCGCGGCGCCTCGCTCCTCGCCCTGGCTCTGCGCCTCCGTGCAGAGCGGCGCTGGAGTGATGCCATTCAGGCGCTGCAGAGGCTCGGGCGCGAGCTGCCTGGCTTTCGCAGCGACGAGGTGCGCGGCCATCTGAGCGAGACGTGCCTGGCAGCGGGACAGGAGCTTATCAGCACCGCCGAGACGGCCACCCAACTCCGGCAGGGGATCGCCCTGCTGGAGAAGGCGGTAGAAGCCCAACCCTCTGCCCGCCAGGCTGTCACCTCGCTGGAGTGGGCCCGCTCCTACCTTCAGGCTGCGACATCGTTCGAGGCTGCTGACTGGGATGGAGCGATCGAGGGCCTGGACGCGCTGATCGCTCAGGCGCCAGGCTACGCCGACGGCCGGGCGATTGGCATGCTCTGCCGGGCTTATACGCGCCGAGCTGGCGAGAGGCTCGGAATGGGCGAGCTGGCCCTCGCCCTCGCCGACTACCAGGCGGTCGTGAGCCTCCGCTGCAGCCAGTGGGCCGAGGCCGAGCAGCAGGCGGCGGCCATTGCGAAGGCACTGACTCCGACGGCTACCACCACGCCCGTGCCTCGGCCGACTCCTACCAGCACGCCGCCGGGGTCCGCCCCTGCGTCCGGCCGGCAAACCGATACCGGGTGATGCATATGGCGGATCCGCTCACCGGCATGCGGGGCCGATTCGGGTGGCGCCCTATCGCCTGGCTCGTCCTGGCCTTCGGCCTGCCGCTCATTGCTCTGCCATCCGCCCTGCGGCCGGCGCCTCCCCTCCAATGGGAGCCGGCAGGCGTGCCGGCCGTGCCTGGCGCTGTACGGCAGCTTCTGAGTGCCGGTGATGCCGGCGCTCCGGTGCTGTATGCCGTGGCAGAGCACTGGGGAATCTACCGCTCGGAAGACTCCGGCGCGAGCTGGGACCCGGCGAGTCGCCTCCCGCGCAGAGGGCTGGGGCGCGTGGAGGTTACCTGCATCGCGCTCGCCCCGGATGACCCCTGGTTCCTCCTGGCGGTCCTGAACGACCAGGACGATAGCCTGCCCGCGCTCTACCGGACGGGCGACGGGGGGCGTTGCTGGGTCCCGCGCCGGGGGCTGTCGGGGCTGCGGGTCGAGGCCCTGACCATGGTGCCCGGCAGGGCTGCCTATGCGGCCTGTGGGAGGCACCTGTACTTCAGCCCCGACGGCGGCGACACCTGGCTGCGCCTGGCCGACCATCCGGCCCAGGGCCGTCCGCTGGTTCTGTCCGCGGACGCCGCTCGCGGCGCGCTGTACCTGGGGACAGAGGGCGACGGGCTCTGGCTCACCACAGACCAGGGCGCGAGCTGGAGCTCGGCGCTTGCAGGTCGCACCGTCTGGGCCGTCGCCGTGGCACCCAAGGGCCAGGTGTACGCCGGCACCGAGGATGGCCTCCACCTGAGCGAGGACGGCGGGGCCTCCTGGCAGCGGGTGCGCTCACCAGCGCTACAGGGCAGCGTGCATGCAGTCGCGGCCGGTCCCTCCGGAGAGGTCGCCGCAGCGGTTCAGGACCGTGCCGTCACGCTGTCCATGGATGGGGGGACCACCTGGCGGAGCCTGCCGCCACTGCCCATCGGGGGTCCGGCAAAGGTGCTGCTCCTCCAGAGCGGGCACCTCTACGCAGGAACGGAGCAGGGTGTGTGGCGTTGCCGGCTCCCGGACCGGCAGCCGCCGATTGCGCATGTGAGGGTCACCCATGGCTCAGGCCAGAGATAGCATAGAGTCAGGGGCCGGGGCTTCCCTCCTTGCCGGCGAAGGATGGATAGGCGCGCTCCTCCGCGCCCTCGTCGGTGCGGCGGGGTTGGCCCTTGTGCAAGCCGTTCATCACGGGAGCGTTCCGGAGGGCGCGGCGTGGAGCGTGGGGCTCTACCTGGCTTTTGCCCTGCTCCTGGCCTGCCTGCAGAAGGCGGCGCGGGCGCTGCCTGCAGGGTGCCCGCCCTGGGGGGAGGACCTCGCCCGCACCCTCGTGCTGCTCGGCTGCTTCGGAGACCTGGCCTTCGTCAGCCTGCTCGTCTTCCACAGCGGCGGCCCGCTTAGCGATGCCTGCTTTCTCTACGGCCTCCTGATGCTCCGGGTCGCCGTGCTCTACGGTCCGCTGCCGGAGGTCGTGTCCGTCGCTGGCCTTGTCGGCCCGGCCTACGCAGGGGTGCTCTACGTTCACGCGGGCGGCTGGTTCTTTCTCGTCGAGCCAGCGTTCCTCTGGCGCTACCTGATGCTCTTTGCCCTGTCGGTGGGCTCGATAGTGCTCGGCAAGGTCATTGCCCGGAATCAGCGTCGTGTGGAAGAGCTGGAGGCGCGGCTCAAGTCGAGCCGCCTGGATGTGGCGCGGGCGACGCTCACCCTCCAGCAAACTGCGGCCGACCTGAGCCGGCGCGTTCAGCAGCTGAGGATGCTGCAGGAGGGCGCCAAGGCGATCAGCTCTGCGCTCGGGCTTGAGGACTTGCTGGCACTGATCGTTGCCAACGCCGCGCAGGTCGTGCGTGACGCCCGCTGCTCGCTGGCTCTGCAGGATGAGGATACGGGCGCGCTGGTGATCCGGGCCGTGTCGGACCTGGAGGACCGGGTGCGTGCCGCCAACCTCCCCCTGAGCGAGGGGTTTGCGGCCTGGGTGGTCCAGAACCGCAAGCCGATCCGCATCAACCACGCGGCCGATGACCCGCGCCTTGCCGGCATGAGCGACTGGCCCCTGGGCTCCCTTATCAGCGTTCCCCTGCTGGCCGACGGAGACGCGCTCGGAGCGCTGATCGCCACGAGCCCCGAGGCTGGCGCCTTCACCGATGAGGATCTCGAGGCGCTCAGCGCCTTCGCCGCCCAGGCCGTGATCGCCGTGAAGAACGCCCGCCTGTACTCGCGCGTGCAGGAGCGGCGGAGCGAGCTGGAAGCGATGCTTCGCGGCATCGGTGACGGGGTCATTGCCACCGACGCCCGGCTGCGGCTGACCGTGCTCAACCCGATCGCGGCGCGGATCTTTGGCGTGCAGCATGGGGTGAGCGCTGGCCAGCCCCTCTCGGAGGTGATCGGCAATCCAGACCTCGTCGCCCTCTTCCACGAGATTCTGGCCAGCGACCATCCCTCGCTGATACGCGAGATATCGCTGCCCGGGCCGACCGCCGAGCCGGGGACCTCTTCAGCCGCCAACGCTCCATCAGGGGAGCATACTGTGAGGTTCTACCAGGCCCTGGCCTCTCGTGTGCTCGGGGAGGGCGGGGAGCCGAAGGGCGTGGTCGTCGTCCTGCGCGACGTCACCCGCCAGCGGGAGCTGGACCAGGTCAAGTCCGACTTTTTATCGGTAGTGACCCACGAGCTAAAGACTCCGCTCCACTCGATCAAGGGCTTTGTGGACATCATCCTCATGGGCCGGACGGGGCCGCTCACCGAGACGCAGCGGGATTTCCTCACCACGGTGAAGGAGCAGGCCGAGGGCCTGCAGATGATGATCAACGACCTTCTCGAGTTCTCGCGGCTGCAGGCAGGGCAGGTCCGGCTGCGGATCGAGCGGGTGCTGGTTGGCCAGGTCGTGCAGGGGGTAGTCGCCCGTATGGCGCCGCTGGCCCACGAGGCGAACCTCGAGCTCGTCAATCTCGTGCCGGGGGATTTCGGCCTGATACAGGCCGATGAGGCGCGGCTGGAGCAGGTGATCACCAACCTGCTCTCCAACGCGCTCAAGTTCACGACCCGGGGCCGCGTGGCAATCAGCGCGCGCGACCTCGGAAGCGAGGTCCAGGTCTCCGTGTCCGACACTGGCATCGGCATCCCGGCCGACCAGCTGCAGCGCATCTTTGAGCGGTTCTACCAGGTCGACGGCACGTCCACCCGTTCCTACCGCGGGGCTGGGCTCGGGCTCACGATCTGCAAGCACATTGTGGAGTATCACGGCGGGCGCATCTGGGCGGAGAGTGCCGAGGGAGAAGGCAGCACCTTCCATTTTGTGCTCCCCAAGGTCCAGCCCGCGCCCGACACTCTCGTGCTGGACTTTTCGGCCCCGCCACCGGGCCGCTCGTGATCTCCAGTCACGCTGGCGCCGGTCGGGGGCCCGGACACGCCCGCCTGATGACCGGCAGGCCTCCGGCCCGGAGCGGCTGCGGGAGCCGGTTGCGGAGGACAGGTTCGATGGTATCAGAGGACACCAGGGTCATCCGGGTCTTTGTCGCGGGCCTCGGCGCCGTTGGGCGGCGCTTTGTGGGCCTGATGGCCAGGCAGGAGGCGCTCCTTGCGGCCCGGTACGGGCTGCGGCTCGTCCTTGTGGGCGCAGCCGACTCCTCAGGCGCAGCGGTTGCCGCAGAGGGATTGGACCCGTTGCGGATCGTAGCCATGAAGGAGGCGCGGCAGGGGGTCTCGACCTATCCTGCAGCGGGCCGGCCGGGGATGCACGTGTGCGACGCCCTTGCCGCCTCTCCCGCCGGGCTCCTTGTCGAGGCGACACCGACCAACCTGCGCGATGGCCAGCCCGGCCTCGACTGTATCCGCGACGCCCTCGCCCGCCGCATCCCGGTCGTGACGGCCAGCAAGGGGCCGCTGGTCCTGGCCTATCGCGAGCTCGTCGCTGCGGCCGAGCGCGCCGGGGTCCGCCTTGCCTTCAGCGGCGCGGTCGCCGGCGGCCTTCCGACCGTGAACCTCGGGTGCCGAGACCTCGCAGGGAGCACTATCCTCCGCGTGGAGGGAGTGTTCAACAGCACCACGAACTATATCCTCACCGCCATGGCCGAGGCTGGCGCCTCCTTCGCCGAGGCGCTGGCCGAGGCTCAGCGGCGGGGCATTGCGGAGGCAGACCCGAGCCTGGATGTGGATGGCCTGGATGCAGCAGCCAAGCTGGTGATCGTGGCCAACAGCGTCCTGGCGCAGCCTGCGGTGCTGGATGATGTGGAGATCGAGGGCATCCGGAACATCACACCCGAGCAGGTCGCAGCGGTGCGGCGAGAGGGACGGGTGCTCAAGCTCCTCGCCCTTGCCGGGCGCGCGGGCGAGGAGTATCGGCTCTCGGTGCGGCCGACCGCCCTGGAGGCGGAGCATCCCCTCGCCCGGCTCCGCCCGTGGGAGATGGGCGTGCGCTATGTCACGGACACTATGGGAGTGATCTATGCCGCCATCGACGAGCCGGACCCGCTGCCAACGGCCGCCGCGCTGCTGCGCGACGTGATCGACGTGTGTGCCGGGAGGTAAACCTCTTGCTGCGCGCCGTAGGGATCGACCTGGGCACGACCAAGGCAGTCATTGCAACCCTGTGCCGGGGGGAGCCGCTCGCGCTCCCCGGGAGCGATGGCAGCCCCGCTATCCCCGCTGTGGTCGGCCGTAGCCCGCAGGGAAGGCTGGTGATCGGGCGCGTCGCAGCCAGCCCGGCGGCAGAGCCGGTGCAGGATGGCGCCCTGTGCGCGCCCGGCGGGGAGCCGTACACGCCGATGGAGCGCATGGCGCTCTTCCTGGCACAGCTCAAGCAGCAGGCCGAGCGGGCGCTGGGCGAGCCGGTCCGCCGCGCAGTGCTGGCGATCCCGACCTACTTCGGGCAGGCGCAGATCGCCTCGCTGGTGGAGGCGGCGCACCTGGCGGGGCTCTTTGTGCTGCGTCTGGTGCACAGCCCCATGGCTGCCGCGCTGGCGTATAGCCATGGTCGGCCGGGAGCGCGGCCACAGACGGTGCTGGTGTTCGACCTCGGGGGCGGCTGCCTCGATGTGGCGGTGGTGCGCCTGTTCCCCGGAGCCGTGGTGCCCCTCGCCCTGGCTGGCGATGGATGGCTGGGTGGCAACGAGTTCAGCGATGCCATTGTGGCGCATCTGATCCGGCAGCTGCAGGCGCAGCGCGAGGCGGTGCCGGACGAGAACGCCGCAGCCCGGCAGAAGCTGCGGCGGGCGCTCCGCGTGCACGCCGAGAGGGCTAAGGTGGCCCTGTCGGTGCTGGAGCAGGCGCCCATCCGTATCCGCGGCGAGGTGCCCGGCCTCGCGGGGGAGGTCGGGCAGGTCCTGACGCGCGCCTGCTTCGAGGGGCTGATCGGCCCCCGTGCCGAGGACGCGCTATCGGTGGCCGGGGAGGCGGTGGAGGCGAGCGGGGTGCCGCCGGAAGGGATCGACGGCATCCTGCTCGTGGGGGGGGCCAGCCAGGTGCCGCTGATTGAGGCGCTGCTTGCGGCTCGGTTCCCGCGGGCCGCTCTGTTGCGAGGGCTGAACCCTCACCTCAGCGTGGCACAGGGGGCGGCAATCCTCGCCGGCGCCCTGGAGCGCGTGGAGTGCCCGAGCTGTGGGCACGCCAACCCTCTGGACCGTCAGGCCTGCGAGCGCTGCGGCACCGCGCTGGTGGGCGAGGAGCGGGTCCTCTGCCCCGGGTGCGACTTGCCCAACGACGGACGTCGCCAGGCCTGCTGGAAGTGCGGTGCTTCCCTCCGTGGTCCGGCGGCGGGGCGCCACGAGGCAGCGAGGTGTCGGGCCTGCGGCGCTTCCGTGCGGTCGGGAGCCGCGTCCTGCCCGGCATGCTTCCGTCCGCTCAGCAAAGGCGACCCCGGCGGCCCGCGATGCCCTACCTGCGACAGGGCTGCCCCTGCGGGAGCGACCTCGTGCCCTGCCTGCGGAGCCCTCCTCGCCCCCTTCGTTGGCGGAATGGCCAGGCACAGCCTCGGCCTCGCATTCCCCGACGGCCGGATGGACGTCCTGCTGCCGCGCGGACAGATACTGCCCAGCCCACGCCCGGCCCTTCGCGAGGTGCGCACACTTGCCGCCGGACAGGCGGGGCTCGAGGTTCCGGTCTATGAGGGCGAGCGCCCCTGGGCGCGCGAGAATACAGGGGGGCGGCTGCGGCTGCATCTCCCCGAGGGCCTCCCTGCCGGCACTGTCGTGCAGCTCGCCTTTGCCCTTGACCGCGACGGCAGGTTGCGGGTAGGCGCCTCCATCGCAGAGGGTAGCCCCGGCGACGTCGAGGCCACGGTCGACTGGCCGGGATAGCCGGCGCCGCGTCTGAGGGGCCGGCCCCCTCGTCCCTGGCCTTGCTCCACCGCCTCCCTGTCCGAGCCTGCGGTTGGCTCGGGCAGGGGAACATTCTCTTGGGGCGTTTTCGT
>JAIMBM010000011.1 GCA_023511475.1 Anaerolineae bacterium | reverse complement strand
CCCCAACCCGCCAAACCCAAGAAGAGGTCCTGCACCGGGCTCCTGCGAAGCATAAAGCCCGGTTCCCTGCAGAGCGCCCCTGCCGGCTGCCTGACCGCGCATCTGCTGACCGATCTTGGATGCACCCCGGCTTTCCCGTCTCTTGACCGCTGATGCACAATATCATACAATTGCGAGAGATGGCGCAGACAGTGGCCCGGCAACGAGGCCCCCATGGTGCAAGGCTGCCTCCCCGGCGGGTCAGGCGGTTACCGCACCGGGTCGAGTTCCGCCATCGCTGCTGGCCCGTCAGAAAGGATGACCCGGTGGCCCGATCCACCGCCCACCCGGGTGCACAGAGCGATATCGCGCCCATCGTAGTGAGCATCGTACGCGAACACCGACGCCGGCCCGGATACCGCCTCCTCGCCGAGGACGAGTTCGCCGCCCGACTCGTTGCCCGCGCCGGTCATCTTGCCGGCTGTACCGCCGCCAACGACCCCTCCCTCCGCGAGCAACTCGCCCGCCTGGCGCAGAACATCTGCGCCGAGACCCTCTGCCAGGCCTGCCTCAGCCCGAACCCCCGCGAGCAGAACCAGGGCTATGCCGAGCTCGGGGCCTATCTCTATCGCCTTACCTACAACGCGCTGAAGCGGCAGGGCCGGCCAACCGGTCTCGCCGAGGACTGTACCCAGGAGGCGCTCCGGCAGGTCTGGCAGCACATCGAGCGCTGCCGTGAGCCCGGCGCTTTCCTGAGGTGGGCCGCAGTCATCCAGATGCGCATCGTGCAACGACGCCTCCGCCGGCAGCGCGATGACCTGCTCCTGCCCGAGGAGGATTGACGCCCATGCTTCGCACGCCAGCAACGCCCCAGGATGAGGCCGAGCGTCACGATCTCGTCAGCATCCTCCTCACGGCTCTCGCCACCCTCCCCGACCGACGGCAGCGGATGGTGCTCATCTGGGGCTACCTCGCCGAGCTGGATGACGACGAGATCGCCCAACGGCTTGGCATCACCCGCAACTATGTCCATCAGCTCCGCCACCGCGCGCTGAACAACCTGCGCAAGGACCAGGCGCTGTTGGCGCGGCTTCAGAGCTACCTGGACAGGGACTGACGCCCCCTGTAAGGCCAGAGCCGCCCATTGCCTCTTGAATAGGTGAGGGAGATGACCTGCGATGACAGCACCTGAGCGTGCGGAGCGTACCAACGACCTGGCTTGCGAGGAGGTCGCACAGTCCCTCGAGGGGACGACGGGACCGCTGGAGCCGGCACGTCTCAAGGCGGCCGCCGACCACTGCCGGCGCTGTCCGATGTGCCTCGACCGCCTCGCTGGCCTGGCTCGGGCGGTCCTCTCTCTCCAAGAGGAGATCACCTGTGCCGAGTGCCGGGCTGCGTGGCCGGCCCTCCTCGAGACGTGGCGAGGACACGAGGGCACTCCGGACCATCTGCGCCTTGCTGCGGCGCATCTCTCCCGCTGCCAGCCCTGCAGCCGAGCCTTCGCCTTCCTCTCTGAGCTGCTGCGCCTGGAGCGGCAGGGCGCGCTCGAGGAGCCTGACGCCTACCCGCACTTCGACCCTTCATTCCTGGCGCCTGCGCCCCTCTGGACCGGAGGCGCCACGCCGGGCCGGGCAGGCCGGGAGGCCCGCGAGCTGATTAAAGGGACGGCCCTCCGCGCGCGGGTGCTCAGGCGCGGTCTGGCGGCCTCATTCGTGGGTCTGGCTGGCGGGCTGCGGCCCATGCCGATGGCCGCTCAGGCGACCCGCGGGAGCTCGACGGCACGGGGCGAGCGCCTTGTGCTTGCCGATCCGGGCGCCAACGTCTCCATCACCCTGTCCCTGCAGGCAGCGGGCAAGGGCCATTGCCACCTCGGCATCGAGGTGCGCCTGTTGGAGCCTGACCGCCCCTTGGAGGGTAGGGTCAGCCTGCGCGGCGACTCGGGGGAGGAGGTCACTCCGCTGAGCGAGGGCAGAGCGACCTTCGCTGACTTGGGGCCTGCCCACTATGTGCTGGAGGTGCTCATCCCGTCGCCTGGTGGGACTGAGCGGCGGTGGCGCCTGCCGATCACCGTGGAGGTCGTCTGAGCGGGCGGCCGCCGAGACAACTCCAACCCGCGGTGAGGAAGGATGCCGTTCGGGGCACGCGGGCAGGTGCCCGAGGCCGGTAACGGGGCACGTCGCGGTCGGACAGGAGCATCGGGGAGGTAAGAGCGGTGCAAAAACCCGTCCTGCTTGAGATCTCCCACGTGGAGGATACCTATCGCTTCCGCCTGGAGCAGCCCGAGCCAGGGGCCGCCGTCCGCCAACATGCCACACCCCCCATCTCCAAGGCCGATCAGCAGAGCCTCCGGCAGGCCGTAGAGCAGGCTGCCCGCAGCCCTCTGAGCCCCTTCTCGCTGGAGGAGCTCGGGCGGCTCATGTACAACCTCCTCCTTCCTCCCGAGATCCAGGCCTTCCTCCGCGACCTCGACGCGCCGCTGCTGATCTCGACCGATGCGCCAGAGATCCCCTGGGAGCTGTTCTACGAGGAAGCAAGCAAGCAGTTCGTGGGACTCAAGTGTGCGGTCGGCAGACGCCTCGTCACCGACGCCGTCGTCACCTCCCGCGCCGACGCCGCCGCCGAAGCGCCGCCCGCCTTCCTGCTCATTGGCAACCCGCAGGGCGACCTCGATGGCGCGGACCGCGAGATCCAGATGCTGAGCGACCTCGTCGCCCGGAGCGGCGGCTCGGTGCGGACCCTCCTCGGCAGCCGTGCCGGGCTCTTGCCGGTCCAGCTCGCCCTGCAGAGCGAGCAGAGCTACCTCGGCATCCACTACGCCGGCCACGCAGACTATGACAAGGCATCCCGTCAGCACGCCCTGCTCCTTGCCGAGCGCACGAGGCTGACCGCCGACGCCATCCGCAAGCTGCTCCGCGGGCAGCCCTTCGTCTTTCTCAATGCCTGTGGCACCGACCAGCCCAGCCAGAGTGGCCGTCGGCCGGCCATCCCGTGGCAGGTCACTGAGGGGCTGGCCGCCGCCTTTATCGCCGGCGGCGCCAGAGCGGTCCTTGCCACCCGCTGGGAGGTCGACGACCAGCACTCCGCCGGCTTTGCCGCGCGCTTTTACGAGGCGGCCCTGCTCGGCGTGCCCATCGGCGAGGCCCTGCGCCGGGCGAAGGTGCAGTGTCGAGAGGAGCAGCATGACGACTCGACTTGGGCCGCCTTCGTCCTCTATGGGGACCCCTGTCTGTCCCTGGTCGACCCTTCCATCTTTACGGCGGATGGAGAGCTCCGGAGAGCACGCTTCAGCCCCAGCCTCATGGCAGCACTCGACCTCCTGCCCCAGGAAGCCCAACAGACCGGCTATGACTTTGTCGCCACTCCTCACCTGTTTGTGGTCCTGGCACAGATCGAAGGAGGCTGCACGCAGGACGCCCTGCAGCGCCTCGGCCGCCCGCCCCTCGAGGTGTGCCAGCAGCTCCGCCACGATATTCGCCGCGGGCGCCCGGCTGCCAGCGCGCCAAGGCTGGCAAAGGCCTCGCTCTCTGAGCGCGTCCGGCGCATCCTGCAGGCTGCCAGCGAGGAGGCCGTGGCCGCCGGCGCAGCGCTGATCGAAGAGCGACATCTCCTCGAGGGGTTCCTCCGCGAGGCCGATGGCCCCACCGTCGCGAGCCTTCGCCGGCAAGGGATCGATCTCGAGCGGCTCCGCGCCATCCTCCACGGTGAGCCCGAGCCCGCCGGCAGCCCGGTAGCGGTTGCGCCCGCCTCTGAGAGCGAGGAGCGTGGGGAGCTCTCGTTCGCTTCGGATGCCCAGCAAGCGCTGACCTTTGCCCTTCAGGAGGCCTGCCGTGCGGGCGCCGGCGTGATCGAGACCCCTCACCTTGTCATCGGTCTGACCAAGGTGCCGGGCGGCTGCACCGCCGGCGCCCTTGCCCGGCAGGGCTTTGACGCCAAACGCGTGCGGGACGCGATCCGTGCCGCGCTGCGCCCCGCCGGCCCTCCACGCAGCATGCCTGCGGCGATCAGCCGCGAGCTGCTCGCACCGCGCGTGCAGTATATCGTCGAGCTTGCGGCGGCTGAGGCGCACGCAGCCGGGCAGACCGCCATCGGCGAGCGACACCTCCTCCTCGCTTTCCTGCAGACCGAGGGCAGCGCTACCGCCGAGTTCCTGCGCAGCCTAGGCATCGACCTGAGGGAGATGGCCGCGGCGGTCCGCGGGAGCCCTCAGGGGCCACCCCAGCCCAGCCCGACCCCCCTGCTTGACCGCCTGGGCCGCGACCTGACCCGCCTGGCCCGCGAGGGGCGCCTGAAGCCGGTGATCGGCCGCCGGAAGGAGATGGCGCGCATCGCACAGGTCCTTGCCCGCTCGGACAAGAACACCCCCCTCCTCATCGGCGACGCCGGCGTCGGCAAGACGGCCATCGTCGAGGGCCTCGCCCAGCGCATCGCCGAGGGCAAGGTGCCGCCGCACCTGCAGGGCAAACGCATCGTCGAGCTCCAGGTGGCGGCCCTCGTCGCCGGCACCAAGTACCGCGGCGAGCTGGAGGAGCGCTTGGCGCAGGTCCTGCGCGAAGCGACTCAGCCCGACGTCATCCTCTTCCTCGACGAGATTCACACCCTCGTCGGCGCCGGCCGCGGAGAGGGGACCACCCTCGACGCCAGCAACATCTTCAAACCCGCGCTTGCCCGAGGCGAGGTGCGCTGCATAGGTGCCACCACGCTCGCCGAGTTCCGCAAGACCATCGAGAAGGATGCCGCCCTCGAGCGGCGCTTCCAGCGAATCATGGTCGACGAGCCCAGCCCCGCCGAGACTCTCGAGATCCTCCAGCAGACCCGCTCCCGCTACGAGAGCCACCACGGTGTGCGCCTGCTCGATGAGGCGCTCGAGGCGGCCGTCCGCCTCTCCGTGGCCTACCTGCCCGACCGTCACCTCCCGGACAAGGCCTGCGACCTGATCGACGAGGCCTGCGTCCGCCTCCGCATCGGGTCGGCCAGCCGGTGGCCGGCGGAGGCGCCCGGCCCCGAGCCACCCATCGTCGATGCCGAAGCCGTCGCCCGGGTCGTCGCCGAGTGGACCGGCATCCCCGTCGGGCGCTTGACCGAGCCCGAGCAGGAGCGGCTGCTTCGCCTGGAGGAGCTGCTCGGCCAGCGGGTCGTGGGTCAGGACGAGGCGGTGACCGCAGTCGCCGAAGCGGTGCGCCAGGCCCGGGCGGGACTCAAGCGTCCGGGGCGGCCGGTCGGGGTCTTTCTGTTCGTGGGTCCGACCGGCGTCGGCAAGACCGAGCTCGCCAGGGCCCTTGCCGAGGTGCTGTTTGGGTCGCCAGAGGAGCTGATCCGCTTCGACATGTCGGAGTATCAGGAGCCGCACAGCGTCGCCAGGCTCATCG
This sequence comes from Anaerolineae bacterium, assembly GCA_023511475.1. Lineage (GTDB taxonomy): Bacteria > Chloroflexota > Anaerolineae > SpSt-313 > SpSt-313 > SpSt-313. The sequence continues at coordinate 11,490 of JAIMBM010000011.1, read as the reverse complement.
GCGCGCCCCCGGGCTACATCGGCTACGACGAAGGCGGCCAGCTCACCGGCGCCCTGCGCCGCAAGCCCTACGCCGTGGTCCTGATGGACGAGATCGAGAAGGCGCATCCAAACGTCTTCGACCTCTTCCTGCAGCTTTTCGACGATGGGCGCCTGACCGACTCGCAAGGGCGCGTCGCCGATGGGCGCAACGCCCTATTCATCCTCACCTGCAACGTTACCTCGGAGATCGTGGGGCGCCACAGGATGGGCTTTGGCCGCGACGAGCCGCAGACCACCCGCCAGGACGTCATGGAGCGGCTGCGGCAGACCTTCCGCCCAGAGTTCCTCAACCGGCTGGACGAGATCGTCGTCTTCCGCCCTCTCACCCCCGAGCACGTGCGGGCCATCGCCCGCCGCCACGCCGCCGAGCTCTCGGCGCGCCTGCAGACGAGCCACGGCGTGACCCTGCGGATCGAGGAGGAGGCTCTGGACCTGATCTGCCGCGCAGGATACAGCGAGACCTACGGTGCCCGTCACCTGTTGCGCGCCTTCGAGCAGTCGCTGACTAGGCCCCTGAGCGCCCTGCTGCTGACGGGGCGCCGGGGCACGATCGTCGCCCGTGCCGAAGGGGGACAGGTGACTCTGTCTTGGGAGGAGTAGGCCAGACCATGCCGCTCAAGCCAGACGACAGGCTGCTCAACCGGTTCCGCATCACCTCGGTGCTCGGGCAGGGGGCCTTTGGCTGCACCTACCTGGCCTTTGATCAGCGCCTGCGCAGGCCTGTAGCCATCAAGGAGCTTCTGAGCCAGCATCTGGCCGACCAGACGGCCCGCGAGCGCTTTGTGAACGAGGCCCGCGTCATGGGCCAGCTCGCCCATCCCAACATTGTCACCGTCTACGACCTGATCGAGCCCGACCCGACCCAGCGCCTTGACGCCTACTACATCATCATGGAGTACCTCGACGGTGGCTCGCTCGAGCATGCCATCCGCGAGGGCATGACCATCGAGCGGGCGATCACAGTCGCCGTAGCGGTCTGCGCCGCCCTCGCCCGCGCGCACCAGAACGGCATCATCCACAGGGACATCAAGCCCGCCAACGTCCTCCTCAGCAAGGACGGCAACCTCATCAAGCTCGGCGACTTTGGCATCGCCCACCTGCCCGATGTGCACCAGACCGTCGGCGGTCATCCGGGGACGCTCGTCTACATGTCGCCCGAGCAGACGCGGAGCGGTGCGCAGGTCAGGCTCGACGGTCGCTCTGACCTCTACAGCACCGGCGCCATGCTCTACGAGATGCTCACCGGGAGGCTCTACCTCGATTTCTCCAGCTACGTCCGCAAGGCGAGCCTTGCCTTCTACCGTGCCAAGGGCCTGCCTCCCGGGGTCGACCTCAGCCCCTTCCTCAAGCTCGAGCTCGAGATGGCGATTCAGCAGGCTGTGTCCTGCGCGGTCAGAGAGGTCCCCCCCGAGGACCCCCGACAGCATAATCCCGACGTGCCTGCGCCTCTCGCCGAGTTGGTCCTCAAAGCGCTGTCCAAGGACCCGGCCGGGCGCTTCGCCGACGCGGAAGAGATGATCGCCGCCCTGAAGGGAGTCAAGGCCCGCAAGCTCGCGCAGACGACCACGCCGGGGCGCCTGTCGCCCGGGCAGCACGTCGACGACCTCATCGCCCGCTCTCAAGCAGCGGCCCAGCGAGGCGAGCTGAGCGCAGCGCTCGAGCTTCTCGCCAAGGCCCGCGAACTCGCCCCCGACAATCCTCGCGTCCATCGCGAGCTCGGGCTCCTCCAGGTCAAGCGCGGCGACTATCGGACCGCAGCCGAGCACTGGAAGGAGGTCATCGCCCTCGACCGGAGCTATGCCCGCGCCTACCTGGAGCTTGCCCGCTGCTACAACCAGCTCGAGCTCTACGCGCGGGCCATCGAGGTGCAGGAGGAGGCCCTGCGCGCCGGCCTCGCTCAGAGCGACCCCACCTTCTACGACTGCCTGTCGATGGCCTACTGGATGGCCAACCGGCCTGAAGAAGCGATCTGGGCCCTCGAGAAAGCCATCCAGCTCGAGGAGAGCCCCAAGCGCCACGCCCTCTTGCGGCAGTGGCGGCGCAGGAGCGGCGGAACGTCTCGTGCACGTTCGAAGGAGGATGCCCGGTGAACACGTCCAGGCCCGCGCTCGCTCCGCTGGCTGCCTGGTTCGGCCTCTGGGCCGTCGCCGCGGCAATCGCTGCGCGGCTCATCGACAGCAGGTATCCGCTTCTGGTTCCCGTCTGCCTCCTCCTCGCGATCGCCAACGCGGCGGCGGCTGCGGGCCTCGCCGGGTACCGGCAGTGGGGCCGCTGGACCGCTACCGCCCTCGCCGGCCTCGGCCTCGGGGTGCCCGTCGTGGGGACGGCGGCCAACGCCGTCATCCTCTGGCTGCTCTGGCGCAAGGACGTCACCGCCGCGCTGGAGGCAGCCGAAGCCGCGCGTCGCGCCCGCCTGCCCTGGCTGCGCGAGTACCGGGTCGAGACGCGCCTCTGCCTCGTGGCAATCGGCGTGCTGGCGATTGTTGACCTGGTCCTTTGGGCCCGATATACGGCCAGCGCGGAGGCCCCGCGGGCCGCTCGCGCCCTGCCGGCAGTGACGGTCAGGCGGTCCCCAGAACCAACACGCGTGCCGCCCACGCGACCACTCCAGCCTACCCGTGCGCTCCCGACGCTGCCTCCGGAGCCGACGCGAGCGCCGGAGCCAACACGCGCACCGACTGCCCCGGCCACACAGGCGCCACATGACAAGCCCGCATCCGTGCCCGGCGGCTCTGTGCTGCTCAGCGACGACTTTTCGGGTTCGGTGTGCCTGGCAACCTTGAGCGATGGGAAAGGCGAGATGGCCTGCAAGGATGGCGAGTTCAGCATCCTCACTGTGCCGGCCGGCCTGATCCACAAGGCCCTGTACGACCTCGTGCTCAGCGACTATGCCCTCGAGGTAGACGCCAGAGTAGTCGATGGCCCCGACGAGTGCTGCTACGGCCTCGTCTTCGGCTGGAAAGTGCCCGATGACTTTTTCTACTTCTGGATCTCCGCCGACGGGCGCTACGCGCTCCAGAGGCGCTCCGGCAGCGGTTGGCAGACTATCCTTCCCCTCACCGCATCAACCCACATCCTTCAGGGCAGGGCCAGCAATCATCTGCAGGTGACGGTGCAGGAGGGGCAGGTGACGCTGTCGGTCAACGGCCGGGAGCTGGCCAGCGTCGCCCAGCCCGCCCAGGCGACAACCGGCAGGGTCGGTCTTGCCTCGGGAACCTGCTTCGCAAAGGCAGGCGTGCACGTGCACTTGGACAACGTGCGCGCGTACGCCATGGCACCGGCCACTCCCACGCCGGCCATGAAGGTGCCGGCCCGCCTCTCATCGGGCGCGCAGGGAGTTACGAAGCCTAGCGGCTTGACCTGGGACGGAGCGAACCTCTGGTGCACCACATTCGGCACGGGCAAAGACGAGGACAGGCTCTACATGCTGGACGACGTTGGACGGATTGCTGCCTCTATTCCCAGCCCGGCCAGAGGAGCGCAGGGTCTGGCCTGGGATGGCTCCGCCCTGTGGCTTAGCGACAGCCTCCAGGGGCGCATCTACCGGCTCGACACTTCGGGCACCGTCCTGGCGTCCTTCCGCTATCCGGGCACCTGGGCGAGGGACTTGACCTGGGATGGCACCAGCCTTTGGGCCGCGGACAGCCAGACGGGAATGGTGCACCGCCTGGATACTACTGGCCAGATACTGGCGTCGTTCCGGGCCCCCGGCGCGGCGCCCGTCGGCCTGGCGTGGGATGGCGCACACCTGTGGCTGTCGGACCCCGAGGCAGACATGATCTACGAGCTCGACAGCTCCGGGCAGGTGCTCGCCATATATGTGGCGCCCTGCCCCGAGATCCGAGGTCTGGCCTGGGATGGGAGTTCCCTCTGCCTGGTGGATGAGCAGATGGGGATAGTCTTCTGGATGCGCCCGGAAGAGTGAGGCGAGCGGCGGGTGTTCGACGCGGTAGGAGCGAACCATGAGCACCTTTGAGGGTGAGGTCAAAGCGGTCTCGAGGCGGTACAAGGCTCTGCGCACCGTGGCGCAGGCAGCGGCGCTCCTCGTCGGGGTTGGCGTGTATGGGCTGGCGCGGTCCCCGGTCATGGCGATTGTGACCATGGTGCTGGCCTACATCGCCGGCGTGGAGCTGGCCGGTGTCCTCAGCCGCCGGCGCCGCAGGTTCCCCCTCGTGTGCTGGCTGTCGGCTGCGGTGGTCTTTCTCGCCTGCCTGGGTGCAGAGCTCGTCGTGCTCACCGCCCTTCAGGTCCGCCCGGGATCGCTCGTCCTGCCCCTCGCCCTCGCCTCGTCGGGGGCCGTCGGCTGGCTGGCCCATCGCGGCTTACGGCGCCTGGCCTACTGGCGTGCCCCCTGGCTCCAGTTCGAGGACCAGATCCACGCCACCATCATCGCTCCGGGCAAGCTCGGTCCCGCCGAGGTACCGGTCCGTCTCCAGTGGCTGCGACTTCGGCGGGCATCCGCCCTGCTCCGCGCCTATCGCCAGGCCCTGGAGCAGGCCCGCCGCGACCCGACGGTGGCGGATGTGGTCTACCGCGGCCTGGTTGAGGACCTGGCGGGAGTTGAAGGGCTGACGGCAGACCTGCGTCAGGTCCTGGGCCAGGCCTACCTCGGGCTGGGTGAGCTGGCGTTGCAGCAGAAGAGACCTGCAGAGGCTCTCGCCCGCTTCCTCGAAGCCCAGAAATGGATCGCCCTGCCAGGCGCTGCCCTGCAGCATCTGGCCGGATATTACGTCGAGCGCCAGGATGCCTCCGATGAGGCGATTCGCGCCTACCTGTCCTACATCGAAGCACGCCGACAGGAGCCCGCGGACCAGACGGCAGTCGCCTGCCGCAACCTCCTGAGGAGCCTGGTCCAGATCGATGAAGGTGCCAGCCGCGCCACCGCCGAAGGCGCCGCAGCTCTCGCCCGGCGCATCATCGGGGCGGACCCGGAGATCGACTGGGCCCACCACTATCTCGGCCTGAGCCTGTTCCTGCTGGGCGACCATCTACCTGCGGTCGAGGCCCTCGAGCGCGCAACGCAGTTGAACCCCTCTCACGCCATGTCCGGCGTCTTCCTCGGACGCGTCCGCCTCGAGCTCGGTCGGGTAGCGGCAGCCCTCGAGGCCTTCCGGCGTGCCCTTGCCGCCGACCCTGCCTGCCAGCCGGCCCTCTACTGGCTCGGCCGGACCCTGGTCGGCGAGGCGGAGGCGCGGGCCGACGCGGGCCTCGCACAGGAAGCCGTAGCCCTCCTCCAGCAGGCGCACAGCCTGGCACCGTCGCAGGCGGAGGTGCTCTACTATCTGGGCCGTGCCCATGCGCTCACCGGCGCCAATGGCGAGGCTGCCCGCGCCCTCGAGGGGGCCATCGCCCTCGACGCCAACCAGGCCCCGTACCACTACCGGCTTGCCCTGGTCCAGGAGGCTCTGGGGTCGCCTCAGGCGGCGATGGCCTCGCTCGAGCGCTCCCTCGCCCTCGACCCGCAGCAGGCCGCGGCATGGCAGCTCCTCGGCGATCTGACCCTGGCCGCGGGCGACTATGCGCGTGCCGAGGCCAGCTACACGCAGGTCCTCGCCCTCCTGCCTGCGGACGCGCACGCCCGCGAGGGGCTTGGCCGGAGCCTCTTCCATCAGGGCCGCCTCACCGAGGCCATCGCCCAGCTCGCCCAGGTGAGCCCGCTGAGACGAGAGGGGCTCCACGCGCTGGCGCGCGCAGGCGCTCACGGGCGATATGGCCGCTGCCTGTGCGAGCTATGAGCAGTGGCTGAGCCGCTTCGGGCCCGACGCCGACGTTACCTACTACCTCGGCTGCGCCCGTGCCCATCAGGGGGATTGGCCCGGGGCGATCGCAGCCCTCGACGAGGCCGCCACGCTTGCCCCGGAGCGGGCCGATGTCTTTCTCCAGCGCGGCAACGTCCGCCTCCTGCTGGGCCAGGCGGAGCTGGCCAGGCAGGACCTTGCCTGCGCCCAGGCCCTGGCCTCCGAGAGCGCAGAGGTCGCCTATGCGCTGGGTGCGTGCCTGGGGCACCTGGGCGAAGAGGGCCGGGCCATCGCCGAGCTGGAGCGGGCCGTGCAGCTCGATCCTGCCCATGGGGCGGCTCACTTTGGCCTCGGCCTCGCCTTCGAGCGCCGGAAGGACTATGCCCGCGCCGCTGACGCCTACCGGCAGGCGCTGGCCCTCGGCGCGGACCCGGGACGGCTGCACCTGCGCCTCGGAGTGGTCACCGCCCGGCTTGGCGAGGCCGCGACCGCGCTCGGGCACCTGCAGGAGGCACGGCGCCGGGGGGCCGGCGGCGACGAGCTGCTCTACCACCTCGGCTTCGCCCTCGCCACTCTCGGCCGCCATGGGGAGGCCATCGCCGAGTGGGAGGCACTCCTCGAGTCGCACCCCGACGACCGCGCCCTGGCCCTGGACATCGCCCGCTCCCAGTACCTGCTCGGCTGCCAGCGCTTCGAGGCAGGCGCTTACGAGCAGGCGATCGCCGCCTGGGGCCGCTGTCAGGATATCTGGGGCGATGATGCGCCCCTGTCCAAGAGCCTGGCCGAAGCCTGGTTCCGCCTCGGCGTGGAGAGCCTGGCCCGCGGCGAGCGGGAGATGGGCTGCGCGTCGCTGCAGCGCTCCCTGGCGCTGGGGCAGGATGCAGAGCGCATCCACTACTACCTTGGCCTCAGCGCCCTTGCCGCCGAGGACTGGGGCACCGCCCTGCAGGAGCTGGCGCCCCTGGTCGAGGCACACCCCGATCGCGCCCGCTACCAGTACCACCTGGGCCTGGCGTTGCTCAAGGCGGGCAGGCCCGAGGAGGCTGTGCCCGTGCTGCAGCAGGCCCTGGCCGGGGAGGGGTCGGCCGGGTACGCCCTGGGGGCCCGGCTGGCCCTCGCCGGCGCCCACGTCCGAACCGCGCACTGGGCCGAGGCGGCCGCGCTCTATCGTGCCGTGCTGACCGGAGAGGATCCGCCTCAGGCAGGCCGCAAGGCTGCTGCCCGTCAGACAAAGCCTGGCGAGGCCGAGGAGGACGCATGAGGAGCATTGGCATCCATTTCGGCGAGCACAACCTCGTCATGGCCGGGGTGCGGGATAGCAGGCCCTGCGTCATCCCCAGCCGCGAGGGTGCCGAGAGCACGCCTGCGGTCGTGGCCATCGGCCCGGGCGGCGAGTTGCTGGCAGGCGAACCAGCCCGGGAGCGGGCCGCCGCGGACCCGGCGAGTGCCATATCCGGCCTCAGAGGCCGGCTGGCGCGTCAGGAGCGCGTATCGCTGGCGGGCCGGTCCTTCACACCGGTCGAGCTGGCCGGCGTGCTCCTGTGCAAGCCGAAAGAGGATGCGGAGAGCCTCTTCGGCGAGCCGGTCCGCAGTGCCGTTCTCACCGTGCCCGGGATCTACCCGACCGAAGGCGCAGCAGGGCTCGAGGCAGCGGCTCGCCTCGCCGGCCTTCCCGTGCTGCAGCTCATCCCCGAGCCGTTGGCCGCGTGCCTCGCCCACAGGTCGGCGTTTGCCGCGCGCGAGACCGTGCTGGTCTACCACCTGACGAGCACTGGAGTAGCGGTTTCGGTCCTGCTGCATGCGGATGGGGCGATCCGGCTGCTGGCCCACGCCGACTCGTCCGTGCTGAGCGGCGACGCGATGACCGATGCCATGCTCGAGCTCCTGATCAAAGTCATCGGCAGCATGCCGATGGGCGGTTCGAACGAGGAGGAAGCGGCCGTCCGGGCCTCGCTTCGCCGGGTCGCAGAGGACGCCAAGATCCACTTTGGCACGGCGCGTCCGGGCACCGCGGTGTCGACATCCACCGATCCGGATTCCGGCTACCTCGGCTCAGTGTCCGCCGACCAGTACGAGGCACGCATCCGCCCCATGGTCGAGGAGAGCATCGCCCTCGCCCTCAAGGTGATCGGCCTGGCCGGGCTTACCCCGGAAGCCATAGATCGGGTCATCCCAGTCGGTGCCGCCACGCACACGCCCCTCGTCCGCCGCGCCCTCGCCGGCCTGAGCCGCCGGGACAGGCTCCTGACTAGCCTCGACCCCGGCCACTGCCTGGCGCTCGGCGCTGCCGCCCATGCCGCGTTCCTTGCAGGAGAGGCGGCAAGAACCGCGTGGCACGGGCGCCTGCGAAGCGCGTTGGAGCACCGGATGGCAGACCTGGCGAGGCGGACACGAGAAGCAGCACCGGCCGTCGCTCACACTGCCGATCTCTGCAGCCTCGAGGACTGCCACGCCCCGGCTACCGGCCGCTGCCACGTCTGCGGGCGCCTCTTCTGCGACCAGCACGGCTCCGATGGGCGCTGTGCCCGGTGCCTGGCCGCACTCACCGCTGCCATGGCCGCCTGCTATGAGCAGGCGGGGCGCCCGGACGAGGCCGCGACGGTGCTGGAGGGGCTGGCCGTCCATCCCGCCCGCTACCACCTCGGCCGCATCCGCGCCCTTGAGGGCCAGCTCGAGTCGGCTCTGGCCGAGCTGCAGGCGGCCCTGACCGCTTCCCCTGCTGACGACGACGCGCGCCGGGCAACAGCGCGCGTCCTCTCGGCCCGCGCTGCGCAGCACGCGGCGGCGGGCGAACACGTCGCTGCCGCCGATGACCTGCGCCGCGCTCTGGAGCTGGACCCCGGCCTCCCCGGGATACGACGATACCTGGCCATCCTCGAGAACCTGAACGCCTTCGCCTACATCGAGCGGGGCGAGCCAGACCGCGCCGTCGCCGCCTGGGAAGAGGAGCAGTTGCGGTCGCCCGAGAGCTGCCGCCTCGCCCACAACCTGGCCATCCTCTACTACCGCCTGGCCTGCGAGCGCGAGGAGGCCGGTGACCCCGCCGCTGATGAGGCGTGGCGCAAGGCCATCGCCCACTGGGCGCTGGTGGCGCACACCCCGGCCTTCTGGGAGGAGTGGCTCGCGGAGCGGGCGGCCTGCGTGGGCGATGTACCCGAGACGGCGTCCGAAGAGCTGCAGCGGCACCTCCTGAGCTCGCTGCGCTCAGACCTGCAGGAGTACTACAGCCGCTACACGCAAGCCGGGCGCCCCGCCGATGCGGCAAGGCATCGCGAGTACCAGGTCCTGCTCGCGCTCGAGTGCCGGGCTGCGGCAGTGCTCCGCGCCGTGCTAGAGGCCGCAGGCGATGAGCGAGCCGGGCAGGGGGTGCCCTGCTGCTGCGGCCCGCTCATGCTGGGCTATCTCGGGCGCTCCCCCCAAAGCCGGCAGGTCGTCTCCGGGATCAGGGCATTCTGCACCAGGGTCCGCGCGGCCAACGGCTCCGAGGCGCTGAGGGCCGCCATCCACGCCGCCCTGGCCGCCCAGAGGGACGCACAGCCTCCCGACGTCTACCTCTTCTCACCCCTGGGCCGCATCCACGTCCTCCTCGAGGAGAGCTGGGTCGACCAGGCGATCGCCGAACTCCAGCAAGTGCTTGCCGCAGAGCCGGGCAACCAGGAAGCGACATCGCTTATCGTCGCCGCCCTAACCCGCAAGGGAGAGGACCTCATCGGAGCAGAGCAGTACAACGATGCCGTTGCCGTGCTCGAGCGGGCGCTCGGCTACGGGCGCGATGCCGACGCCGTGCGGCGTCTCATCTCGACCGCCTGCACCCGGCGCGGGCACCAGCTCTTGCAGGAGAAGCAGGTCGATCAGGCCATCGCCGTGCTCCAGCGCGGCCTGCGACTCGCCCCGCAGGATGCCGACATCAAGAGCAACCTCTGCGCCTGCTACTGTGAGCAAGGCCGTCTGCTCAACAACGACAACAAGTACGAGGAGGCGATCAAGGTTCTCGAGCAGGCGGTCCAGCTCGATAGCCAGAGCGCCCAGGCGCGCCACTTCCTGCAGGTCGCTCTGCTCAACCGGGCAGGTCAGATAGCGAGCGGGAGCAGCTACCGCCGATACGACCAGGCGCTGCGCCTGGCAGAGCGGGCGATGGAGTTGGGCGACCTCTCTCCGGAGCACCGCCGCTTCGTCGCCCACCTCTACAACCAGCGCGGCGTAGAGAGATGGAACAGCGGTGACCGCTTTGCCGCGCGAGGTGACTTTGAGAAGGCCTTCAGGTTAAACCCGGCGGATCCCGTCATCCGTCAAAACCTCATCAACGCCGGAGGCGTCCCCAGTCTCGACGGGGCGACACTTGAGGAAATCCTTCGGCTCCTTCAGCAGAAGCGTGGCTGAGCGGCAGGAGGCGAGAGCCATGCCCTATCCAAGAGAAACGCCTTACGACCTGCTGGACATCCCGCCTACGGCGACGGCTCGCGACATCGTCGCCGCCTATCCCAGGGCCCTGGCGGCAAAGCGCCAGCGCGCCGGCGAGGTGCAGCACGCCTTCAACGAGCTGCGCAACCCGCGGCGACGCCTCGAGCACGACCTCCTGCTCTTCTGTAACCTCGGGGGCGCGGCCGACCTGGAGCAGCTCGTCAGCGACTATGGCCGTGTCAGCCTGCCGGCGCTCACGGCCGAGCCCGTGCCCGTCGGCCCGACCCTCACCGACCTGGGCATGGGCCGGTACGCGCAAGATTACCGGCCCCCGCCCCGCCGGGAGGCCAGGCTTGCGGCCAGAGCGCGCTACGCGAACCCCGCCTGGGACCTGTTGCCGGTAATACTGGATCGATAGCCCGTACGCGAAGTGGGCGCCGGGAGGCTGCGAAGCAGACCCCCCGGCTGCCACCGGCCGGCGCAGCAGCGACGTACCCTGGGCGCCACCAGCGCCATCAAGTCAGGAGCGTCCCTGAGTGAAACAACCCGAAGAGGAGCAGCCCACCAAATTGATGGACGAGCCACAGCCACTGCTGGACGATCCCTGGGCTACCCTGCCCGAGGTCCTCGGCGCCGACCCGGCCGCGGCCATGGTCCAGCTCATCCGCCGCTGCGGCCGGCTCGAGAGCCGGCTCGAGGAGAGCGAGCGCACCGCGCACGACACAGTGCGGGGGCTCTTGCGTGCGCTCCTCGACATCGTCGATGACCTCGATCGCATCCTGGCACAGCAGCCGGCGCACAGCGTTCACCTCGTGCGCAAAAAGCTCCTCCGGCTGCTGGAGAGGCAGGGCGTGACCGCCATCGAGGCGCTTGGCCAGCCCTTCGACCCCGCCCTCGCCGAGGCCGCCGGGGAGGAGGAACGCGACGATCTCCCCGAGGAGACCGTCGTTCAGGAGGTCGTAACCGGCTACCGCTGGCGCGGAGAGGTGCTCCGCCCCGCAGTCGTCATCGTCAGCAGGCGCGCAACTGCCGCTGTCCCGCCTGCGCCGCCATGACAGGTCCGGAGGCTACCAGTGCCCGGCTGGCCTCGCCTCTTCCAACACTCTCGTTCAACCAACCACCCGCCTGCCCTGCGTCTCCAGCCCAGGCAAGCGGACGAGAAGTACGTGTCTCAAATCTGGCTTCCTGCCGCAGCAGGATGCCGGGTGGGTGGTCCAGCGCTGCCCCACTCGCTGGCCAGCACCTCCCCGCGGTGGTCCCCCCACGGGAAGACGCCTGGAGTGGGGGGGGGGGGGGGGGGGGGGGGGGGG